>CASBQC010000417.1 GCA_949127805.1 Nostocales cyanobacterium PMM_0081 | reverse complement strand
CACATCCAAATCATCTTTAATGATGTGACTATTGCAGATACCCACAGCGCTAAACGTGTTTTAGAAACCAGTCATCCACCCGGTTACTACATCCCTCCTGCGGATATCAAAATGGAATACTTACTTTTGACACCCCGTTCTAGCTTTTGTGAATGGAAGGGAATTGCCGGTTATTATAATATCTGCGTGGGTGACAAAGAAGTGCAAAATGCTGCTTGGTTTTATCCCGAACCTACACCAGAGTTTGCATCTCTCAAAGATTATGTAGCTTTTTACGCCCATTTAATGGATGCCTGCTATGTTGATGGTGAAAAAGTAGAACCGCAACCAGGTAACTTTTATGGGGGTTGGATTACCAGCGATATTGTTGGACCTTTCAAAGGTGGCGCCGACACTTGGGGATGGTGAGAAAAAGTTGTAGAATACATGTTGCATAACACACAGTGAGTCAATGAGCTCAATAATCCAATCCTTTAGTTTCCACAACAGGTATGCGGGTATTCAGCATGACGTGCGGATATATTCTGATGAAAAGGGTGGGAATAGCAAAGTAGTCTTAGAAGATGTTGCATTAATACTGTTAGCCCAACCAGGAAACCCTGCCGACATTAATCAAGCGATCGCCATTACACAAGAAAAGATTAAGCTAGCTGGTATAACTCCAACTGAAAATAACGGCTTGCACTTAGCAACTGTGGATCAGATGGAAGAATTCTACATGTGTTGTGATGAACTTGGAGATTATGGTAAACCTACTGTTTACCATAGCTTTGGCAAATGGTGGGTAGAAAATCTTCGCGAATTGATAGAAAAACGTTTAGCTCATATGGGTATTTTAGTGAGCAGAGTACCTGTGTGGGAGAAAGACCAAGATAAAACTCGAAGAATTTTTGGAGAGGAAGCCAAGAAAGAAATTACTCTGAGAAAATGGTTGGAGATGTATTACAAATTAAATGTTGCTTGGATGGTTACTGTCATCCAAGACAAGACAAAGTTAAAAATGTCTCACCTTTACAGAGGTACTACCGGAGAGGTTCCAAACAACAACTTAAAAGAAAGCAATGACCAAAGAAGCCAGAGATCCGGCAATATTTATACACCGGAGACATTCGTAGCGATCGCACCGGAAGTTGAAAAACTGTTAGATAATCCCAAAGATTTACTAAAGGAAGCCTTTGATAAGGTTAAAGTATCGGATACAGTAAAAGAAGAAACAAACCAAGTAAAAGAATTGAGATTACAAGGCAAGTCAGATGACGAGATAATTGATTATATCTGGAAAGTTACGTCAGAATCTAATCTAGCAGAAGCAGAGGAAGGCGAATATAGAAATTACCAATACGAACTATTGAAAGTTTTTCTAGGACTTATTAAAAAGTAAATATGCTAACAACAGAAAAAGCTATTAGTTTGTTAGAGTCACGAAAACTAAAGCCTAATAAACGAATAATAGGAGGTAATTCAAACCTGGTAGTCAAACTAAATGATGATTACACTTTCACTATTCGAGAGCATAAAACAAAGCCTGGATATCTATACGCTAATCTCAAAAAAGGTGATGTCTTGGCAGAATGGATTCAACTCGATGAAGCGTCTTTACCTCTTGCTATTGATTATATACGCAATTTCGCTAAACCAAATATAAAACCGACGCGGTTGAATAAACGGACTTTAATTTTCTGCACAAGCGTGATATTTTCTCTCGTTTTTGTCGCAATTTCTGCTTATTTTATTGGCAAAAAGACGAGCAACTGTAATTATCAACAATCTACTCCATCTTTAAAATAACTAGTTGAGGGACAATACCAAGTTAGTCAGTTTCAGAATAACGATCGCATCCAGTTCCTAACATTTCCTGACTTCAATCTGAATGCAGGTATATAAATTTACCTTTGCGGTAATTTTTGAAATAAAAAAGCCCGATATATTTCAGTTTAACAACCGTCGCACGGAAATTATGATGTTGGGAAACGCCAAAGGATTTACTTCGCCATTACTTAGTGTTACTTCAGATGTATAATCGCCATCAGTGGGATTGCGAAAAATTTTGAGGAGGCAATTTTTTAAATCCACAACCCAATATTCTGGTATTTCCGCTAAAGCATAAGCTTTTCGCTTTGCATCTAAATCTTTACTCAAGCTGGTGTTAGAATATTCAATTAACCAAAAAATATTTTCTGGGTAAGGGTGAATCTTTCGATATAGTGCCCGCAAAGGTTGCACGATCGCTAAATCTGGTTCGGGTTCGGAAGCCATAAAGGGTAATGTGATGGGCTTTGCATCCCGCACGAGAACTGCTTCTCCTAGCTTATATCGCAGATAGTCCGCAGCGTCGGTACTTAATTGGGCATGTTCTGGACCCTCTGGAGGCATTTCAACAACTTCCCCATTTAATAGTTCAACGTGACGTTCACAAAGAAGACCAACTTCAACCATGCGGTGATACTCGTCTAGCGTCCATTTGGCTGTAGTAAGTGTCATTGCCTATCTTACCTTCGTCGAGAGGTTTGATAAATATTCTGCCTTTATATTACAATACGGTTCACATAAGAATAATTAACCGCCGATAAATAGACATCGACCTAAAAGACCTAGAGACGCGATAAATCGCCGTCTCTACAAGGGTTTCGGGCAACGCATAATTAATTTTCGGACATGATATCAAGATATTTAATAGACAACCTATTTGAAAATGAATGTAGAGACGTAGCACTGCTACGTCTGTTGGGGTTTGGTTGACGCATATTTAATTTTCAAATGGGTTGTCTAATGCCTAAGTTCTATTCTAATAATCTTGCCGCACACCACCTCGCACAGGCTTAATTTCAGAAGGGTCAGAGAATGGATCGGTGCCACCACTCCAGTTAAAGTCGCTAATTCTAAAGCTGATTCCACCTAATTCCAACACTGGGTTATAACGCAAAGTAATTCCGTAAGTACGGCGGTTATATTCTAGGATGTAGTCGGTGCTAGTACGTTGGCTTGTGTCTAAGTTAATTGAGGTTTGAAAACCAAGGCTAAATGGTCCGTAGATTTGCTGAGAAATTCCCGCACTGAGGACTTTGTTATCAACAGCGCGATCGAACAAAAATGGCGATGCTCCGCTGAATATACCTTGGGAATAACTGACATTAAAAGCGGTATAATCAAATGCTGGTCGAGAAAAATGACCAAACTGTCCGCGCAAGCCAACTGTGGCAATCACAGTGCTTTGATTATCACCACTGCTGTAATAACTGTTTGTGCCGGTTACTCCCCCAAATGCTTGTACGTAGGGAACTATCGGGTTTGGGGTGTAACGCAATCCCTCTGTGGGGGTGGGTGGTAATCCTTTACCTTGCCACAGTGTAATCCCACCATCAACGGTAGCGCTACCTTGAACGCGTCCTAAAGAGATGCGGTTGTTGTCTCGCTGTGTTGCGAGTAAATCAAGCCGATCGCTATTCGCGTTAATATATTGAGCACCACCTTGATATCTTAAGTTCAAACCACTTTTACCTAAAGGAATTATCGGGGAAGTAACAACTGCACCAAGGCTACTTTGCACAGTTTGAAAACCAAGGCTGCCGTTGTAAAGGCGATCGCGATAGCTGTATTCTAAATTCAATATGTGAGGATTTTTATCGCCTAATTCTTGTCGCAATCGCAAACTTGCCCGCAAATTGTCTTCCACTGTCCCCAAATCTAAGCTGGTTAATATCCCAGAACCTTGGACTGTAGTCTTCGGACTTAAAGTTGCATTCAATCTTGCTTTCAAACCAAACAGTGAAGCGAAGTTACCAGTACCAGTTATAGCTTTTTGTGCGAAAAACTGAGGTGTGACGCTAAAACGTACCCCTTCTGTGTTAAAGGGTTGGAAAGAGCGCTCAATAAACACACCACCCCGTTGATCACCATCAAAGCCGATAGAGGCGATCGCTGGAGTTACATCTCGTTCCCTGCGGTCGATTGTCTGCCGATCAATGGGGATGGGTAATGTTGTCCTTCGGTCTAATACTAAACGCTGTCGCTCTGTTTTAATCGTGTCTACTAAGGGTGCCTCTCGCGTTAAAGTGACTTTATCGGCACGTAATTCTAGTTCTGGGGGCGAAAATGGGTCATTAGTAAAGCGGACATTTCTCGCTTGCCAGCCTCGCGGATAAAAATCAACTCGTTCGGCTTGAAAGCGCACTCGCTTGACTACACCTCCCTGTTTGGGTCCTGGGAGGTTTCTCGCATCTGTCCTACCACCTAAGTTGAAGTTAACTCCACCGGGACTATTGACACCTGTAGTCGGCTGATTTGCGCGAATGCGATCGCTTGGTGGACGCGCTGTTACTACTCCACCTATTCCGGTATCAACATTGTTAAAAGCTAAATCACTACCTGCTGTGGGGATGTAAACTTCTCCCCTGCCATTTTTTAATTGCCCGCTATCTTGAATAAAGTTATAACTAAAGCGTTCTCCGCGCAGTACTTGATCCCCTCGTGTCAGTGCGACATTTCCCTCACCCACAGCAATCAAGTTGTCTAAATTGACTTGCAAGCGATCGGCATCTACCACCGCCCCATCAAATCGTACCACTACATTACCCACAGCCGTGACAATCCGCCGTTCCTGGTCGTACTCCTGCCTATCTGAAGTTACTTCCACAATTCTCTCTCGTGCTGGCGCTGTAGTTGCTGGCGGAGTTGTTGCAGGTGGTTGACTTTCTTGCTGATTTGTGCCATTCCCCGTCGGTATCGGTGCAGATTGTTCTACCGTATTGGGTTGAGGAACTGTAATTTGGCTTGTCTGGCTGCGAGACTTGAATTCTATAACATTTTCTACTTTTTGTGTACTTGCTGCGTCGGGATTAGTATAAGTAATATTTTGTATCGGTTCGGCACTCGTCGCATTTTGGGCAATAGTATTATTTTGCCGTTTGGAAGGGGCTAATTTTTGTTGTAATATTTGCCCTTTTTGGGATATCTTACTTTGTGATGCGACATTTGCATCTTGCTGCACGGGATAACTAATTCCCATGGATTCTCCCAAAGCTGCGGCACTCTTAACGGCGGTAAAGGGAGAAAATTCTGGAGGTAAACTTTCTGGCTGATTGGGGGAATTTTGCGTTTGGGTAACTGCTAAATCTTGCCGAGTAGCGTTTTGTGGAGTTGGGGATACAGAATCTGATTGTCGTTGTGCCTGATTTTCCTGGGATGAAGCCTCCAATTCGGCAATTGAATGAAACCTGGTATCACTACCAGTTAAAATCGGATTTGCAGGTTGTAAAGGTTCGACAATTGAAGGTGGTTTGGGTGGCAGAACTGGATGAAGCATATTCGCAAAATCAACCTAACAAATAGCCAATTGAAAGCGGGAAGGACTAATTACAACTGCCTTCCGACTTTAGCCTTCAGCCAACGTCTGCGGCAAGCCACCTGGAAAGGACACTAAAAAAAGTGTGGATTTTCCACCCTCAATCAAGTGTCCGTGGCATTTACATTTGCATGAACGGCAGTTATGGATCGGGTCGTGATTTTACTCTGAATCCCGGCGTCCGGGGTTACGAGCTGGGTCGTTCGACAAAAATCCAAAGACGAAGAGCAAAATGAAGAAGGCTACAACAACATAAACAACGATTTTTAAAGTAACCATTGACGAAAACTCCAAGGGTATGAAACAGAAGCTCGCTTTCAGTATCTGTGATGCAGAAAAGATAGCTCCTATATACTACCCAAATCTCGCCCCTTTTTTGTAAGGTACTGAGTCCATCGGCAGTCCAAAGTCCAAAGTTTTTGGCTTATTGACTGGCTAATTAAGGAGTGGACTTTAGTTTTGGCACTTTGGTTTTTCTAAAAAAGTAAATGCACGGGAGCAAAGTTTGAAGTTATGAACTAATTACTTTAGCTGATGACGTTGAGTTGAGGCTGAGGTTTCCGAGTCAAGAAATAAAGTCGCTGGAATTTACTTCAAGATTCGGTGACGGGAGCAAAAGTTGTCACCGAATCTGACCGTCCGGAGAATATTCACAAAGTGTAATGTCAAAAAAGTGGCAAATTGTATATCACCCGATCGGGTGATCCAGTAGCATGATGCCTTGCGGGGTCTACTCATTATAAATTTTGAAGGAAAGCTAAAGCAACTTTGTTGGCGGCGTCAGCGCGATCGCTCCTAAACGGTTCCACAAAAAATTGCTTTACCCCCAAAATTGGTAAAAAATATGGTTCTCATTCGTGACATTGTTCAACAAGCCCTAAGTACAGGCTCTTTAAGTATTACCGCAGATGAGCAGTTGCAGCAGTTACTGCAAACTGAATTTGAGGAAAAAGACATCGATGCGTTGATGCTACTACAAGAAGCTGTGCAATCTGGACGGGTTCGCAAAGAGTACCGCAACCAGAAGAGCGATCGCCCCACCAAAAACAAACGCGGTATCATCAAGATGAAACTTCTTTGTCCTAGTGCTGTTGGCGTTCTTGTCTTGGGTACTATTGTCTTTGCTCTGCCAAAAGGTGCCGAATCAGTACATTTCCCGACGACCAATGGCAATGTTACTCAATTAACTCTAGAATAATGGCAAATTGTCCGGATTGGTGCTTTTTGCCTCCCAA
The DNA here is from genome assembly GCA_949127805.1 of Nostocales cyanobacterium PMM_0081. Classification (GTDB taxonomy): domain Bacteria; phylum Cyanobacteriota; class Cyanobacteriia; order Cyanobacteriales; family Nostocaceae; genus Hassallia. The sequence goes on along the minus strand of CASBQC010000417.1, from coordinate 19,493 downwards.
AGCTTGCGTAAAAATTTTTGAGGGAGTTTGAGAAATAACTTCTCTCCCTCTTGAAGACGCAAAGCTTCTGTTGGGTGTATCTCACAGTATCTACATCAATAATATAAATATTTATAACATCTTACTTGTGTTTAAGTTAATTTTTGTATGGAATTACATAAATTATTAAACAATTATATAGTCAACACTAACTGAGAAAATCCGACAAAGCTTTGCAGTCATATTTTCCAATCTAAATAATAATATTTTTTAAAGCTTAACAAAGTCATCATAAGTTCACAAACAAGGTATAAAGAGTTGGAATCATTGGGTCAACACAGTCAACAATAGCGATAGCTAAACCAGGAGTTTCCCAGTCCTTATGCAACCAATTCGTACATTTAACGTGTCCCCTTCGCTACCGCCGCGACTCGAACCGCTGCGGAAGCTGGCATATAATCTCCATTGGGATTGGAATGTTGAAACAAAAGACTTATTTCGCCGCTTAGACCCGGATTTATGGGAATCTAGCCGCCATAACCCAGTGTTAATGCTCGGTACAATCAACCAAGGACGGTTGACGGAAGTTGTGGAAGATGAAGGCTTCCTGGCACAAATGGACCGAGCTGCCCGTCAGTTAGAAGATTATTTACAAGAGCGCACTTGGTACCAAAAACAGCGTAAAAAGGATACAAAGGATGAAGTAGTGGAGAATTCAACCTCTTCACTTCAGCCTTCATCCTTGGCACTTCATACTTCCAAAGAATGCTACGCTTATTTCTCCGCTGAATTCGGATTGGTGGATTGTCTACCTGTATATTCTGGAGGCTTGGGTGTTCTTGCAGGCGATCACCTCAAATCTGCCAGCGACTTAGGATTACCCTTAGTAGGTGTAGGCTTACTGTACCAGCAAGGTTACTTCGCTCAATATCTAAATGCGGATGGTTGGCAGCAAGAACGCTACCCAATCAACGATTTTTATAACATGACCTTGCACCTAGAGCGCAATCCTGACGGCTCAGAATTGCAGATTGCTGTAGATTACCCAGGACGCAAGGTTTACGCCAGAGTATGGCGCGTACAGGTGGGAACTGTGCCGCTTTACATGATGGATACTAACATCGAACCGAACAATCCCTACGACCACAACATTACAGATCAACTGTATGGTGGCGATATCGATATGCGTATCCATCAGGAAATCATGCTGGGGATCGGCGGCGTGCAGATGCTGAAAGCTCTGGGCTATAATGTCACCGCTTACCATATGAATGAAGGTCATGCGGCTTTTTCTGCCTTAGAACGCATCCGGATGCTGATTCAACAAGAGGGTTTGAATTACGATACCGCCAAACAGGTTGTAGGTTCAACTAATATCTTCACCACTCACACCCCAGTACCCGCAGGTATTGACTTGTTTCCCCCAGATAAGCTGTTGTATTATTTAGGGTATTACGCAGATATCTTTGGTTTGACAAAAGACCAATTTTTAGGATTGGGACGTGAAAATACTGGTGAATTATCTGCGCCTTTTAGTATGGCAGTGCTGGCGTTGAAAATGGCAACATTTTGTAACGGTGTAGCGCAACTGCATGGTGTAGTGTCACGGCAGATGTTCCAAGGGTTGTGGCAAAAAGTACCAGTGGAAGAAGTACCGATCGCCGCAATTACAAATGGCGTTCATGCTCGCAGTTGTGTGGCAAAATCAACTCAAGAGTTATACGATCGCTATCTTGGACCCAATTGGTCATCAGTCGCAGCAGATAGCCCCTTGTGGGAACGCATGGACGCAATCCCAGATGAAGAATTGTGGCGGAATCACGAACGCTGTCGTTTGGATATGGTATTGTATGTGCGCGATCATTTGGTGAAACATTTACGCGATCGCGGTGCTTCTTCTTCTGATATCGCCCAAGCGCAAGAAGTTCTCGATCCAAACGTTTTAACTATCGGTTTCGCTCGTCGCTTTGCTACCTACAAACGCGCTACTTTATGGATGCGCGATATCGAGCGCATCAGGCGGATAATGTTGGCTAACAAAGACCGTAAGTTACAATTTGTTATCGCCGGCAAAGCACACCCGAAAGACATCCCCGGTAAAGAATTAATCCGCGACATCAATCACTTTATCAGCGAACAAAATTTAGAAAAGCAGGTAGTGTTTGTTCCCAATTACGACATTCACATCGCTCGATTGATGGTGGCTGGTTGCGATGTCTGGTTAAATACACCGCGTCGTCCGCGAGAAGCCTCAGGAACCAGCGGAATGAAGGCTTCGATGAACGGATTACCGAATTTAAGTGTATTAGATGGTTGGTGGGATGAAGCAGATTATGTCCGTACAGGTTGGGCGATCGGACATGGTGAAAATTATGAAGACCCCAATTATCAGGATGAAATAGAAGCAAACGCTTTCTATGATTTACTGGAAAAAGAAGTCGTGCCTTTATTTTACGATCGCGATGCTGATAATTTGCCCCGTCATTGGGTAGCAAAAATGAAAGATGCGATTAAGTTGAATTGTCCGTTCTTTAATACAGCGCGGATGGTGGGAGAATATGCACAAAGAGCTTATTTTCCTGCAAGCGATCGCTACTACACTTTGACTGCCGATAAATATGCACCAGCGAAGGAATTAGCAGATTGGAAAGCTAAACTTAGACAGCACTGGTTCAACATGAAAATCAAAGATGTTGACATCTCCTCTGGTGCAGATATCGAAGTGAACCAAACCGTTGCTGTCAAAGCAAAACTTGATTTGGCAACTCTCAGCCCAGATGATGTGCAGGTGGAGCTTTATCAAGGTACAATCGATGCCGATGGTGAGATTGTTGATGCTGTGACAGTGGTGATGGATTACCAAGGTAATGATACGCAAGAGTTAGGTATTTACACTGCGAATATCATCTATACAGCCTCTGGTTTACAAGGCTTATCCTTGCGGGTGTTGCCAAAAAACAAGTACCTTGCTACTCCGTATGAGCCAAGGTTGATTCTTTGGGCACAGTAACGGAAGTATGAAGGATGAAGGATGAAGGATGAAAAAGGAAAAAATATGAGTCTTCTTTTATCCTTCATCCTTGAGATATCTTTTTTTCATACTTAATCCTTCAGTTGACATGGATGTGTTTATAGCGTCCCCAGTCCCGACTTCTGGGGGATGACAATGTAACCGGTAGTGCGATCGCCTAATACTAGGTTACGTTGTTCTCCCCAATACCACCAGTGTGCAGCGACATAAGCGCAGATGAGGCTATCTAGTTTATCTTCTACTGCTTTGAGTGCTGCACCTGTGGTGGGGATTTGGGAGGGAAACGAACCGCAGAGGCGCAGAGAGCGCAGAGAGGGATCAAGAGAGGGTAGGATATTAAGGATGTAATTGTGGAGTTTGAGAAGTTCTAAATGGCGATCGCTTATACGTCCTTTTTTGTATTTGAGGATGCGTTCTAAGTTGAAGAGATGGACGATGGCAGGGTGGGGAAAGACTTCTATTTGATATCTACCGAGTTTTTGCGGTTCGATGGTTGGTGCATGTGTGAAACCGCGTGATTCTAATTCTAAACCGAAGTTGATGGTGCGATCGGCAAAGGGTAAATTCTGGTTTGCTGGGTAGCATCCAGCGTGATATTTACCAAAGTGTTTGTGACTAAGTTTATCTGGTAAGCGACTCCCGGTAGCGTTGGGGATGAGGGTAGGTGCGTCTACAGCGATGATTGCTGCTTCGTCTGGTTGTACGTGAGCATCAATCCAGGTGAAGATGTCTGCAATAAATTCTTTGCGATCTAAGTCGAGTAGTTCAAGTTGATTATCTGTCCATTGTAAGCAGCATAGTCCGCTTGGTTGGGATTTCCAACCGAAATCAATACCGATAAATTTCATTATCTACCTAATTTCAAGATTATAATTGATAAGCTAATCAAGAAGCTATCCAGAGGGCAATTGAGTTGTTTAAAACACATGCCGAATATGACAAGGAGAACTGGAAAAATGACGAGTGGTTTGAAAACTCCTAGTAGTTATTATATCGAGCTAATTACCACCTTTCCGCCGCGTCCGATTACGAATGAGGCTGAGTTAATTGCCACCCAAAACCGAATTAATTCTATCTTAGATAAGGGAAACCTTACACAAGATGATAAAGATTATCTGAATGTGCTTGGAACTCTCGTTTATGATTATGAAGAAAAAAACGAACCGATGCCTATTTTGAAGGTAATTGCACTACTCAAAGCCTTGCTAGAAGAATCTAATCTTCAATCAAAAGAGTTAATTCATATATGCGAAAATGAATCTAATATTTTAGATATACTAAATGGCAAAGCTAAACTCAATGACAATCAAATCAAAGAATTAGCTGCTTTTTTCCAGATATCACCTACTTACTTTGTTGAGTAAAATTCAATCAAGGATGCAGTGCGATCGCTCTTTGCAACCCCAACTCACACCTGCAACTCTAGGCATATTATAAAAATATAAACTCTTAATCGAAAAATGACGAGCCAAAAAACCTACACCGAAGCTTGCGATAACTTTGACAAAATTTACGATGAAGCAATTTCCAAGCGCAAACCTATAGTTGTTACTCGTGAAGGTGCTGAAAGCGTATCTGTAATTCCGACTGCGGAACTTAATAGCATTATGGAAACAGCATACTTGTTTGAGTCACCTGAAAATGCAGCCCGTCTTATAGCAGCTATCGAACGTGCTAAAGCGCGAATTTTTAAGCCTCAATGAGTATGAAATATAATTTTTAGCCTGTTCGTAGTGAGGACTTTAGTCCTCCTCTTCAATAAAGAAAAGGACTTCAGTCCTTACTACAAATAAGTGTCTAATTTCGTTTGAACAAGAGGGCAAGGAACAGAGTTTTCTCCTGACCAATCTATTAAGGTATTTTCGTCTTTATAATGTCGAGGAGTTTGTAGCAGCAACTGCCACGCTTCCCCTGCATCCAATAAATTGAAGCGTTCCGGATAGTGAATTTTTAACAACTCTTGAACCATTGGATAATAGTCAGAGTTCATTCCTGGAAAAATATGATGTTCGGTATGGTATGAAAAATTTAGGTGCAAAATATCAAATATTTTAGGAACTCGGATAGAAAGACTATTTATTAACGGATCATTAATGCCTGTCATTTGGGAAACCATATGATTTGTATAAATATAAAACATCATTCCAGCATACCCAATTCCGATAGGAAGGAAATAGCTAAACACGAGTTTTAAAGGGTTGAATTGCAGATAAATTAAGATACTCAGGTGAATTATTAATATAATCATAAATTCCCCTGCGATCGCTAGACGCTCTTTTGCACTAACCTTAAAAGCGGCTGGAACATAATCGACGGTTTCCCGGTTAAATAACAACACGGAAGTCAGATTGCGAAAAGTATGTACTCCCCATGCTGTTGCCATTCCCACTGTTAACCATACGGGATTAACTTCAATAGAAGGCACAAATAAATTCTGAATCCATTTTCCCCAAGTCTGAGATTGCTCATATAAGTAATTGCGATCTGGATCTCCTAAGTCATTTGTTTGATTATGATGTACTCGATTATGAACGGCTTTCCACAACGTTGGTGGCATCCACAACATTGTTAGCCCTAGCAAGCTAATAATATAGGTCAGCCGTGAGTTTCTGATCACGCTACCATGCATCAGATCGTGGGAGCTAAATAGTAAAACAATCACGCTATTACCCATGATGATTGTTAGTGGTAAATAAAGCCATAAAAGATACACCGACCAACAATCTAAGCGTTCTGCTATCATCCAGCCTAGGATCAAAATCAACAGATTAATAAACAGGATAACTAACTTACTCGAATCAGGAGCAAACGCTTCAGCCGGAAGGAAGGGACGCAACTTTTTCGCATACGCTCTCTGGGGAATCAGGACTTGATCGTTATTTATTTTCATAAACTATTGTTACTTTTTAAGAAATTATAATCTTATTTCTAAGCTGAAATTTTTATTTCTTTTATTATTTTAGTAAGATAACTAAAAAATTATTGATTCTCGGAGTTAAAAACATGAACTCTAGCATCATACAAGATATCCAAAGGAATATACCTTTAGTCGGGGATGTGAATACCAAAAGCCCCATTGCTTACCAAGCCACCCGGATAGCGAACGCGGCATTCAACGCGATCTCAATGGCAGGAGCAGAAGCTTATATCAATGGCTTAGAAATTCCAGACCCTGTACTTGAATCTTTTTTCGATGTCTCTGTGCAAATTTGCTACAAATATTTTCCTTCTCTCCTGGTTCCCTATGAATGGTTGTTGAAAGAAAGCGATCGCGTCGCAGAAGGATCGCAGGAGCTAATGAACATTCAATACAACCTGCCCGAAGAAATGTTCAGGTTGATGTTAAGAGAAACAGAACTCTTATATCCCAAATACACGATGGCTTTATGGGAAAAAGGAGCAACAAACCTTGAGCAAGCGCAAATGCACATGCTCGATGATTCAATTGAGAAAGCAGATATTCAAGACGGAGACGAAATCTTAGATTTGGGATGCGGTTGGGGTTCTGCATCAAATTACATTCTTTCCCGGTTTCCTCATGTGAAAGTGACGGCTCTAAATTTGAGCCACGAACAATGCGAATACATGCGGAAAAAAATGCAAGACCCCACCAGTTACCTCAGTTCAGATAGATTCACTCTATATGAACAGGACTTTAATGATGCTAATTTTGAGACAAAATTTGATAAAATTATCGCGATTGGGCTGTTTGAGCATGTAGGTAACTTAACGAAATCATTCCAAAAGCTGGCTTCTTTTCTAAAGGATGATGGTAAGGTTTTTATTCACATAATCATAACCAGTTTAGCTGACAACATCACACATCCTTTCATAGACAAATACATTTTTCCAAACATGCGCGTGTGGAATTATGATGTTATACCAAAGATTAATAAAGACTTGAAAACCGTTAATCGATGGTATTTAAATGGCGCTAACTATTCCAAAACTCTGAGGAATTGGTTAAGTAATTTTGACCAAAATCAAGCCAAAGTCAAAGATTTAAATTATGGGATGAACTATGCCAAGTTTCGACGACTCTGGAGACTTTATTTAATCTTGTGCATTCACCACTTTGACGGTTGCGATGGTCAAATTCTTGGTAACGGGCAATATCTGTTGGTTCATACTTGAATGACTGATAAAGCACATACCCCAAGACATAACATAATGAAATACCAACCCATAAACCTGGTTTTTTTAACAATCCGGGTTGACTCGGCTTCAAAATACCTTTAAGATGATGTAGAGACGTAGCAATGCTACGTCTCTACAAGGATTTATGATTGTTTTATTAATGTCAATTAAACGAAAATGATATAACTTCACATTAATGAGATATCACAATTAATTACTTGCCAGATTAATTTAAGACTTTATAACAAAATTTTAAATTAAATTGATTTTTAGCAAGACTTGTGAAATTGGAGGGAAAGACATAATTACCAATTACTAAATCTCTAAACGGCGAGTTGCCCTAGAAAGTGTCAAAATGAAATGAGTTTTGCGATCGCACATTTACTAGAGTGCGGATTTGAGATAAGTTGAAATTTATGGGCAAGCAACGCGTTCTGTCGGGAGTTCAACCAACTGGCAATTATCATCTCGGTAACTACTTGGGAGCAATTCGCAACTGGGTACAAGGACAGAGCGAGTATGAAAATTATCTCTTTGTGGCTGATTTACATGCGATAACTGTACCGCATAATCCCGCGACACTGGCAGCTGATACTTACACCCTGGTGGCTCTTTATCTAGCTTGTGGTCTGGATTTAGAATATTCTACAATCTTTGTTCAATCTCACGTCTCGGCTCACAGTGAGCTTGCTTGGTTGCTAAACTGCATCACACCGATGAATTGGCTGGAAGATATGATCCAGTTTAAGGAAAAAGCTGTCAAACAAGGCGAAAATGTCAATGTTGGCTTGCTGGATTATCCGGTGCTAATGGCAGCAGATATTTTGCTCTACCAAGCTGATAAAGTACCGGTGGGTGAAGACCAAAAGCAACACTTGGAATTGACGCGAGATATTGTCAATAGATTTAATCATCAATTTGCTTCGCCTGATCAACCCGTGCTAAAATTACCAGACCCTTTGATTCGCAAAGAAGGCGCAAGGGTAATGAGTTTGACCGATGGAACGAAGAAAATGTCAAAGTCCGACCCCTCAGATTTGAGCCGAATCAATTTGCTAGATCCACCAGATTTAATTACCAAAAAGATTAAGAAGTGTAAAACCGATTTGGTTCGCGGTCTAACTTTTGACGATCCAGAGCGTCCGGAATGTCACAATTTGTTAACGCTGTATATGCTGCTTTCTGGTAAAACAAAGGAAGAAGTAGCCGTTGAGTGTCAAGATATGGGTTGGGGACAATTTAAGCCATTGTTGATAGAAACGACAATTAATGCCCTAAAGCCGATTCAAGACAAATATCAAGCGGTGATGGATGACAAAGGCTATCTAGAGTCAGTTTTGCGCTCTGGACGAGAAAAAGCGAGCGCGATCGCACTTTCTACCCTTACACAAGTAAAAGCCGCTTTGGGTTATTCTCTACCTTTATGAGGTTTCGCTTTTAGATACGTTATGGTATGAGTGTACTTAGGCTACATTCATATCATAGTTATGCTTGATACGTCAACAACAGCATTAACTTGCTTTCGCAAAGCTGCAAAAGCAGGTGAGTTCTTGATAACAGCCGAGGTGACTCCTCCAAAGGGGGGTAATCCAGCGCACATGGTCAGTATGGCGGCGACTCTTAAGGGGAGGGTTCATGCCGTCAATATTACTGATGGTAGCAGAGCAGTTCTGCGGATGTCTTCGTTAGTAGCTTCGGCGATTTTGTTGCAAAATGGAATTGAGCCGATTTGTCAGATGGCTTGTCGCGATCGCAATCGCATTAGTTTACAAGCTGACTTAATGGGCGCTCATGCTCTAGGGATATATAACATTTTAGCATTAACTGGCGACCCGGTGAAAGCAGGCGACCACACCGATGCTAAAAGCGTATTTGATTTAGAAGCAGTGCGCTTGCTGCAAGTCATCCAAAAGCTAAATCACGGCTTTGATTGCAACGAGAAACCCCTGACTGATGGAGCCACGGATTTATTTGTCGGTGCAGCAGTCGATCCGCAATGTGCGAGTTGGTCGGGTTTGCAAAGTCGATTTGAGCGCAAAATCCAAGCGGGAGCGCAGTTTTTCCAAAGTCAGTTAATTACCGATTTTGAGCGGCTAGAAAAGTTTATGGACAAAATCGCCGCAGGTTGTGATAAACCGATTTTAGCAGGGATTTTCTTGCTTAAATCGGCGAAAAATGCCCAGTTTATTAATAGGTGCGTTCCGGGTGTGAATATTCCCGACCATATTATTGATAGATTAGCGCAAGCAAAAGACCCGCTGGAAGAGGGGATGAAAATTGCTGCCGAACAAGTCAAGATTGCGCGTCAATTGTGCCAAGGTGTGCATATGATGGCGGTGAAGCGTGAAGATTTGATAGTGCCAATTTTGGATATGGCTGGGGTGGCGCCAGTTAAGGAGTTGGTGACAGTTTAAACGGGTTTGAGTATTTTTGACCCAAGCAGCTGGTTTAACCCAGCTGCTTTTGTGTTTAGGGGTGCGCTTTAGGCGATTAATTTATGTTAATTTTGGATATTTTTTGAATTGGAAGTCCCTAAATAGTATTTGGATCAATCCCTAATTCTTGCAGTTTTGCTGCCAAGCGATCGCTGCGTTGCTTTTCTTGTTCAGCACGTTGTTTCTCTTGTTCAGCGCGTTGCTTTTCTTGTTCAGCGCGTTGCGTCTGGTGTTGTGCTACCTCTTCTGGGGTTGGAACTAGTTCTCCTTCATTGGTAAAAAAGCGTAACTTTTCTTGATAAATCCCCAAATATAACTCTAACTGTTGGCTCCACAACCAGCCTTGAGCATTGGGTTCCAATGGTTGATACTTGCCAGCCACCAAGACAAATCCAGCAAATTCTAAATTATTCGTGTCAAACCAGAAGTATTCTGGTGTGCGAAAAGTGTTTTGGTAAATCTCTTTTTTCAAGCCTTTGTCTGTTGCTGCTGTAGAATCTGATAGCAGTTCAACAATTAGGTTGGGATAGTTGCCTCCTTCTTGCCAGACAACCCAACTTTTACGGGCTTTGCGTTCAGTCCCCAACACGACAAAAAAATCTGGACCTCGAAAATCTTCTGACTTGCGCTGGCGGGGGCTGTAGTAAATTGTAATATTACCGGATGCATAAAAATCATTACGACTGCGCCACAACCACTCAAGGCATTGGATTAGCAGCGTCATTTGTAGCCGATGTAAATCAGTTTCCAAAGGTGGTTCGTCACTATATAAATCCCCTGGGGGAAATATAACATCTTTTGGGGTTGCTAAATCTTGGGCGACAGACATGGCGACAAGTGTCTTAGTGCTATAAGTTTAGCGTATAGCTGTGAGGAGCGATCGCATTGTTTATTTCTTCGCTTCTATTGCTAAACTAAAAAACAACCCTTACTCCTGCAAAGGTAGTCTTATGACCTCTGCAACCGACCCATCCACTGCCCTCACTCCTTTCCCCGACCATACCCAGCTACCAGAGTCCGATGGCACATTTGTGAAGAATTGGCAAGAGCATCCCCAAAGCATTTTACTGACTGACTCAATTACACCTGTTCTCAAACAATTACATCCTGAAGGTCAATATTGTATCGGTCAGGATTTAGGTATTTATTGGCGTTTGACAGACCCCCCAGAGCGCGGTGCAGAAGCACCAGATTGGTTTTATGTACCAAATGTCCCACCCTTGCTCGATGGACAAACGCGGAGGTCTTATGTGTTGTGGCGAGAGCATATTGCCCCATCAATTGCATTAGAATTTGTCTCTGGGGATGGTAGTGAAGAGCGAGATAAAACTCCTTGGAAGGGTAAATTCTGGATTTATGAGCAAGTAATTCATCCGGCTTTTTATGGCATTTATGAAGTGAATAAAGCCAGTGTAGAAGTTTATAAATTAATTGGTGGACAATATCAGTTATTAGCACCAAATGAACGCGGACATTATCCCATTGCACCTTTGGGAGTTGAGTTAGGCATAAGGATGGGAGAATATCAAAACGCGGAATTGCCCTGGTTACGCTGGTGGGATTTGCAGGGTAATTTGTTGTTAACTGGTGAGGAAAGAGCCGAACAGGAATCCCAACGGGCTGAACAGGAAACCCAACGGGCTGAACAGGAATCCCAACGGGCTGAACAGGAAAGACAAAGAGCCGATCGCCTGACTGCTCAATTGCGATCGCTTGGTGTTGAACCAGAAGCCTAGGTTTTTGGCTATTAAGGGACTTATTAATCGTGAATTTTTCTCCAAAAGCAATTCGATTTCTTGTTGAAGCGCTAGAATTCAGGATTTCAGCTTATCAAAAGCAATTAGAAACAGAGAATTTGAATGATGATGAGGTTTCAGATATCACCAATGACATGATGTTTTTGGAATCGTTGTCGCAAGAGTTAAAGAAGGCACTCCCAACAATTGCGCCACCCGTTTTTTAACTTAGGTACACCCAATTCGATGTTAATGCATCTGATGGAGGCACGCGATATTACAACTGAAGCATTAGCTGAGGTAATTGGTTCATTGGAAGTTGCCTTGCAAATTGTTAATGGTCGCACCATTAGTAAAACTCAAGCAGAAGCGCTGGCGAATTATTTTCATGTAGATGTCAGTTTATTTACTTATGATAAACCTATGAACCTGGATTAAAAATCCTATGTCCTAACCATCCCAAACCCAAGCCTAGATTAGAAGTACCAGCCAAAATCAGAAACGTATGAAACTTGCTAAAGGATTTTTGCAATTCCTCTCCAGCCCCAGCCCAAGCAAAAGCCCCAGCCCAAGCAAAAGCCCCAGCCCAAGCAAAAGTCCAAGCAAAAGCCCCAGCCACAGCCCAATCAAAATTCCAAGCAAAAGCCCAAGCAAAAGCCCAAGCAAAAGCCCAAGCCACACCCACAGCCCAAGCCCAAGCCCAAGCCCAAGCCCCAGCCACAGCCCCAGCCCAAGCAAAAGCCCAAGCAAAAGCCCAAGCAAAAGCCCAATCCCCAGCCACAGCCCCAGTCCCAGCCACGTGAGGAACATTAAACGCGGCTAACAAGTAGCCTATCAATAGGTAACTGAATAATACACCAACCAACCAGATCCAGGGAATAATTCTAGGTGATTTAGTAGCCGGTTTATCTGGAATTGCCTCTGACTCAGACTTAGCTTTGGGACGAACAACTTCTGTTTTATAATCTGGCTCAACGGTCGGTGGAGGGACTGCTTTTGGTGCTTCTAGCATTGCCAACCATGCCTGCATTGACTGAGGACGGTCTTTTGCCTCTAGCGCCATACCCTTGAGAATTGCCTGATTTAAACGGTCACTGATGCCTGTAATAATTGATTTGGGTGGAGTCAGGGAAGCATCATCAAGCTTTCGAGCCAAAGAAGTTGTGGGGTTTTGACCTGTCACCGCATAATAAAGTGTAGCAGCCAGACAGTAAACATCAACCGTTGGCTCCCGACTGCCCCGATGTATCTGCTCATAAGGTGCAAACCCATGATTACCCACATAACCTTTTGAAGTCAAAGTTTTAGGTACAAGTTCTTTAGCGATGCCAAAGTCAATCAGAACCGCTTTGCCATTGTTCCGCAGCATAATATTTCCAGGATGGGCATCTCGGTGTACTAGCCCTGCTTCATGCACTACCATCAAAGCTTCCCCAATCTGGCGAATACAAGGCACAATCTCTGCTTCTGGTAACGCCCCCCTGCGTCTGACTGCCTGAAATAAATTTTCTCCAGGCACAAAATTCATCACCAGGCAGTGGGTTGCACCTTCCTCAAACAGGTCAATCACTCCTACAATGTGAGGATGAGGATCTTGAGATAAGAGTGCCAGTGTCCGCCCTTCTTTGATAAATCGCTCTATGTACTTGTCATACTCCGGGTCATGGCTAAGATATTCATTGGGTGTCTTAATCACAACCGTCTGGTTTAGCTCAACATGCAATGCCTTATAAGTAATCCCGAATCCCCCCTGTCCCAGAACTTCCCCAATTACATATTTGCCACCTTGCAATCGTTGTCCTGCTGTCCAAGGCATGAATACCTCTAAGTCGGAGAAAATACTTAAAAAATTAGTTTAATGCTAGCATCCTAATGAAAGTTTACCTAATTCTACGGTGTTTTGGTAGATGACGGACTGGGAGACAGTGACGGTGGGCTTGTAGGCGGAGATGGTTTTAAAATAGGAATCAAAGCAGCAATGCCTGAGAGTAAGGCTCCTATAGCTGCGATCGCTCCTATAACATGTGTCCAATTGATTTTTTTCTCCCCATTTGGGTTGGGGTTAGGAACTACAGTCAAATTAGGTTGGGGAACTTCCCTAGTTAACCCCAGAGAATCGAGCCATTCCCGCATTGATTGCGATCGCTCTTTGGGATCTAGCTTCATCCCCGTTAAAATTGCGCGGTTTGTGCGATCGCTAACCTGATTATTCAAGTCTTTCGGAGCCACTAAACGAGCCTTGTAACTCTTACGTTTCAGCGCACTGACGGGTGTTTTTCCAGTTAAAAGCACATATAAAGTAGCTGCCAGAGAATAAATATCGCTATAAGCCCCACTTGGTATAATTTTAGCGTAAAGCTCAGGTGGTGTAAATCCCTCAGAAGTTTCCTTAGTTCGGTTTGTGGTTAAAATATGGTCAAAATCCAGAGCTAAACCAAAGTCGATCAGCACCGCTTCAGCTTGCCCATCTCGCACCCGCAAAAAGATATTTCCTGGATGCACATCCCGATGAATCAACCGATTTTCATGCACCACTATTAAAGCTTCCCCAATTTGTTGAATGTAACGTAGTGCTTCTTTTTCAGAAAGTATTTGTTGACGACGATCAGCTAAACTCACCCCGTCCACATACTCCATTACCAGACACCAATGCTCTCCTTCCTTGAAGGGTTCTGCAACCTGTACAATATGCTGATGCTTACATCGAGTAAGTTTTACCGCTTCCTGCCAAAACATCGTCTCTAAACGTTCGCGTTCTTGCTGGGTAAGGGATCTGAGCAGGTCATCATTTAAGGTTTTAATGACTAAGCGATCGCTATTGCTATTTTTTACCAAATAAGTAATGCCAAAGCGTCCCCGTCCCAACTCTCTTTCAATAGTGTATTTTCCACCTTGTAAGCGATCGCCTGCTACCCAAGCCACATTTGCAACTCCCAAAATACATAAATAAATTCTCACACAAGAGAGGCTTCACAACTTGAACCTAGCTTTGCGGAAAAACTGCGATATCTCACCACAAGCCTTGGGTTGGCGTCTACGCTTGCTAAACTAATTTAAAATCTCGAATAGAAGCAGCGAACAGATAGAATGCAAAAACTATGGCTCAAATCTTAGTTGAAAATTTAGACCCCATTATAGTAGAAAAGCTAGAAACTCTCGCCAAACAGCACGGTAGGTCTTTGCAAGAAGAATTAAAACACATCCTACAGCAAGCGACTGAAAAAGCAATATACTACCACAGTGGCGCCGATATAGAAAAAGCTAGAGAAGCAGTAGCACGCGCTCAGGTAAGGTATGCAGGAAAAACTTTCAGTGACAGTACTGAACTCATCCGCGAGGACAGAGAACGGTGAGTCAGTATGTTTTAGATGCTAGCATTGCCATAAAATGGTTTGTGCCTGAAGTCTACTCTGATGCAGCTAGGCGTTTACTGGCAAGTGACCATACTTTTTTAATTCCAGATTTTTTTTACCCAGAATTAGGAAACGTCTTGTGGAAGCGAGTGCGTCGCAAAGAAGATACTGCGGACAATGCAAGACAAACCTTAGCTGATTTAAATGCATTTCCTATAGAAGTGTATTTATCTCAACCGTTGATGCCACTAGCTTTAGATATTGCCCTTGAGACAGATCGAGCAGTGTATGACAGTTTATACTTAGCACTTGCGATTACGCAACGATGCCAAATGGTGACAGCAGATGAAAAATTTTACAATGCGCTCTCGACCAGTACTTACGTAAGTAATCTTTTATGGGTGGAGAATATAAGATAAGCGATCGCTTTCCCCACACCCGAAAATTCACAAAGTCAACTCTCAAATACGCTTTAGCGCTCTTTTATTACTCTTGTCAGAGGAAATTTGAAACCCTATTTTCCGGTTAGTCCGCCTAATCGCGGACTTCGTTCGTTTAGCCGCGACTTCCAGTCGTCAGGGCTTCTTTTTTGTTACCCTATTCTTAACAAGCATCCAGGCAATTAAAATGCCTAATCTCTACGAAACAGACTTCTATGGCTGGACGCTACAACAAGCTGAGTTACTTCGCCATAAAGATTGGAGCAAAATTGACTTGCCAAATTTGCTTGAGGAAATAGAATCATTGGGGAAACAACAACGCCAGGAATTGAGAAATCGCCTGAGCGTGTTATTAGGACATTTACTGAAATGGCAATATCAACCAGAACACCGTAGTCGGAGCTGGTTAGCAACTATTCGCTTGCAGCGACGTGAAACTATTAAATTATTAGTAGATAATCCCAGTTTAAA
This sequence comes from Nostocales cyanobacterium PMM_0081, assembly GCA_949127805.1. Taxonomy (GTDB): domain Bacteria; phylum Cyanobacteriota; class Cyanobacteriia; order Cyanobacteriales; family Nostocaceae; genus Hassallia. The sequence continues at coordinate 3,911 of CASBQC010000417.1, read as the reverse complement.
ACCTTACCTACCAGAGGCTTTACAGTCAGCTTATGAAAACGGTAAAGATTTAGCAATGGGAGAAACTAATTTACCTTTGAAAACCTTTCCCTCAGAATGTAATTATAGCTTTGAACAAATTGTGGATAATGAGTTTTATCCAGGTGAACCAAGTTTGAATGTTGAAGAATTCTAACTCGATTTTGACTTGATTGATAAGACATATAAAGTGGAAATTAATTATGTGCTATCTAAAACCCCTAGAGACGTAGCAATGCTACGTCTCTACATTTTTTACAACAGATGTCTGAAGTGCGATCGCTCTTAACTCGCCTTTTTAGTCTCTACACTTGCTAAACTATTAGGACAAACCTCACGAATAACGCGAGGGTCGCTATGACTGCAATTAATCTACCCACTGACCTCACTCCTTTCCCCGACCATACGCAGCTACCAGAGTCTGACGGCACATTTGTGAAAAACTGGCAAGAGCATCCCCAAAGCATCTTACTGACTGACTCGATTACACCCGTCCTAAAGCAATTAAATCCCGATGGTCAATATTGTATTGGTCAGGATTTAGGCATTTACTGGCGTTTGACAGACCCTCCTGAGCGCGGTGCAGAAGCACCAGATTGGTTTTATGTACCAAATGTACCACCCTTGCTTGATGGACAAACGCGGAGGTCTTATGTGTTGTGGCGAGAATTTATTGCCCCATCAATTGCATTAGAATTTGTCTCTGGCAATGGTAGTGAAGAGCGAGACAAAACCCCCTGGACGGGTAAATTTTGGATTTATGAGCAGGTAATTCGTCCTCCTTTTTATGGCATTTATGAAGTGAAGAAATCTAGTATTGAAGTCTATCACCTGATTGAAGGGCAGTATCAGCTATTACCCGCAAATGAGCGGGGACATTATCCTATAGCCCCTTTGCAAGTTGAGTTAGGCATAAGGATGGGAGAATATCAAAATGTGGAATTACCCTGGCTGCGCTGGTGGGATTTGCAAGGTAATTTGTTGTTAACTGGTGATGAAAGAGCCGAACAAGAACGGCAAAGGGGCGATCGCTTGGCTGCACAGTTGCGATCGCTTGGCATTGAACCGGAAGTGTAATCTATTTTATCATCCTACAAACTACTGATTAACATTCAACAACTGCGAATTTTGTAGCCTATCCATCCACTTTCCTAAATACACTTGATTAGCATATTGCTCATCTGGATTTTGGCTATCCAAAGGATGAGGCATTAATCCTAAAATTGTTGCTGTAGTCACACAAAACATCGACTTTTGGAAACTGATGCAAATTTGTACTCGCAAATCATCTTCACCCCTGAGACTGCGACGATAAATGTCGTGCAAATACTCTGGCAGAAAGTGCCGCATATCCTGCATTAACAAGGTGGGAGGAATACCCGCACCACCAATAGGCAAAGGATCTGCATACAAAGCACCATATTGAAATCTTGCTTGATCTGCCGGAATTTGATAAGCTTGAGCATTATATGAAACTGTCCCCTGAAAAGGCGTTCCTCGAAAGAAAACTGCCTCGACATAAGGAATTGCCGTATCTGCAAGGAAGGTTAAACCAACGCTTTCGGGTATGATTTCATAAACTTTATCCCGCAGTTTAACAGCATAGGTAATTGGCTTATTTGCATTTGTTACCAATTCCCCTTTAATATGATCTACAACTTGAGAAATTGATTTAATTTTGCCTTGGTCGTAAAGGTCTGATAGACTCAAAAACATATCAGCCATGACTCGCCAAAATTGACCCAAACCACTATAGTAACAACTTACGCGCAACTGTTCTGTTAAGAAGTTAGGAAATAGTTGGTTAACTCCCATCATCAAGGGATTATTTTTAAATTTGGCATCAATAATAGCTTTGGCTCTTTCTTCAAATTCTGCTGAATCTAAATATTCATCTAATCCTCCACCACCATGCCAAAGCATAGCTCTCATACAATATTCAGCATATTCAAAGTTGATTCTGTCATGCCACCAATGACGTAATAATTTATTGAAAGTAATTTCACCATTAAAGTATTTATAAAAGGGAAAAAATATTAAGAATTGATTTTCGGCAATGTAGATGAGATTTTGGGAGTAAGCATCTAAAACTACGCCATAACTTTTGAGAATGCCGACTACTTCTAATACGTTTTCGGGATTGTCAGGAAGTAATGCTTCTCCTTTTTGGAGAAGTTGAATATACTTAGAAAGAGGGTGGTTGGCAAGCTTGTTTGTAAGAGTTACCATTGCTGTTTTTCCTGGGGATTTTAAATAATATGTAGTAGGCGTTTTAACGCCTATTTTAAGCACGCTTTGTGCTTACTACGAATGTTTCAAGTCTTACTTTTGATTTTGTCTGGAGATATTGCGACTATGTTTTGGGCATTAACCATTGCGGTGATGGTTGGTTCAGTCCAGCGTGTTAACCAAGTCGGTTGAATACCTAAAATCACAATCAATATTGCTAATAGCACAGATGGAAGGCGATCGCTCCAATATACACGAGGCAAATTCATTACTTGCACAGATAAGCGTCCAAAAAAGGCACGGTCTAGCAAAAGTAAGAAGTATACTGCGGTTAAGCCTGTACCAATCATCGACAGCAGGGTTTGCACTGGAAAAACGGGGAAACTACCACGAAAGATGATAAATTCAGAAATAAACCCGACCATTCCCGGTATACCTGCGCTAGCCATTACACCTAAAAGCATCAAGCTACCAATTAAAGGCATTCCTCGTTCTGGGTTGAAGAGTCCTTTGAGTACGTCTAAATCGCGACTTCCGGCTTTTTTATACACAACTCCCACTAGCAAAAACAACAGTGCAGAAATTAAGCCGTGGCTGACCATTTGCATCACAGTTCCCAACACGCTTAAAGGTGTGGCAGCAGCAGCAGCTAACAGTACGTAGCCCATGTGACCAATGGAACTGTATGCTACCATTTTTTTCATATCTTTTTGAGCGATCGCGCAGGATGCACCATATAGCACACTCACCACTGCCCAAGTCGCTAACCAAGGAGCCAAATAACTCCAAGCTTCTGGTAACAAGTTCATCCCAAACCGCAGTAAACCGTAAGTTCCCAACTTCAACAACACACCAGCTAACAATACAGATATGGGTGTGGAAGCTTCAACGTGAGCATCTGGCAACCAAGTATGGAAAGGAACTAGAGGAATTTTAATCCCAAAACCGACTAAAAGCCCCGCTAGCAATAAAATTTGTGTTCCCAACGGTAGCGCTGTAGCATTCAAGGTTGCCAGAGAAAAACTAGGTGCATGACTCAACCAAACTAAACCGAGGAAACTTGCTAAAATCAAAATTCCCGATAAAGCAGTATAAATTAAGAATTTTGTCGCTGCATAACCCCGTCGTTGTCCACCCCAAATCGCAATTAGCAAATACAGGGGAATCAATTCTAATTCGTAAAATAGGAAAAATAGCAGTAAATCCTGTGCTAAAAATGCTCCAGTCACCCCAGCATTTAACAGCAGTAGCAAACTGTAATAAAACCGAGGACGCTGTAAAGATTCATCGCTGCTGTAAATGGCAATACAAGTCAAAAGTCCATTCAATAGCAATAAGGGCATAGACAAACCGTCTATTCCAAGGTTATAATTTAAGCCTAAAACATCGACCCAAGGGATGAACTCTGCAAACTGTTGGGTCACTTGTCCGGGATTAAACTGAATAGCTAGTACAATTGTCCACAAGAAAGCGATCGCACTAAAAACCAAAGCCATCCCACGGGAAATTTTCCCATTCATGGCTATGGGCAAAAACCCAATTAAAGCCGCACCTAATAACGGCAGCAAAATTAAAGCACTGAGCATAGACACAAATTAGTTAAGGGGATTGGAGGAGTGGGGGAAGCGTGGTGTGGGGGAAGCGTGGTGTGTTGACTATTGACT
>CASBQC010000416.1 GCA_949127805.1 Nostocales cyanobacterium PMM_0081 | reverse complement strand
CCTCCCCTCCCCCCCTCCTCCACTTTTGTATCGGGTTATCCATTTGTTTCTAACTCAAACACAGCAGCCGCTTGTTTGACAATGGTGGCGCAAAAGTTAGATAATCCCTTGCAACTGGAATGGGTACAACGCCAAATCAGAGGACAACGACCGAAAAATGTTGCAGAAGCTGCTGAGAAGTTAGGCTTTGTATTGCGCCGATTGCAAGTAAGTTGGAGTGAATTACGTTCGTTATCTTTCCCGGCTTTGTTGCAGTGGGGTGGTGAGCAAGGGAAACAAGGTAATTGGGTGGTAGCATATGGTGTGAAAGGCGATCGCCTAATTATTGCCAATCCCAAATCGAGCGATCGCACTTGTGAAGGTGTTTCGCAATCAGTCGCTGAAACAGCTTGGGATGGACAACTTTGGCAAGTAGAAGTCATTCAGCAGCAAGAAAAATTTAACCTCAGTTGGTTTATTCCCGCAGTTGCAAAATACAAGGGATTACTCGGTGAAGTTTTGCTGGCATCTTTTACTTTGCAACTTTTGGGGTTAGCAACACCGCTAATTACCCAAGTCGTCATCGATAAAGTCATGGTGCAAGAAAGTTTGCCCACACTTGATGTCATGGCGATCGCTCTTTTGTCAGTCTCAATCTTTGAGGCAGCACTCGGCATCCTGCGGCTATTTATCTTTACCCATACAGCCCGTCGTCTGGATCTGAGTTTATCAGCACAGCTATTTCGCCACCTGATGCGGTTGCCTTTAGCTTATTTTGAAGCGCGACGCGTCGGTGACACAATAGCACGAGTTCAGGAACTAGAACAAATCCGTCAGTTTCTCACAGGTACAGCATTAACTGTCATATTAGATAGCATCTTTGCTGTAGTGTACCTGGTATTGATGTTTTATTATAGTGCCCAACTCACCGCAGTTGCCTTGGCTGTGTTGCCGTTGTTTGCTATTTTGACAATCGTCTCAACACCAATTTTGCGAAGCTGGCTGAACGAAACATTTAACCGCAGTGCTGACAGTCAATCGTTTCTGGTAGAGACGGTGACAGGAATTCACTCAGTTAAAGCACATGCAGCCGAACGAGTAGCACGCGATCGCTGGGAAGGTTTATTTGCTCGCTTCATCCGCACAGGTTTCAAAGCCTCTACCACCTCCAACATTAGCAGCAACATCGGTGACTTTCTCACCAACCTTTCCAGCCTCCTAATACTCTGGTTTGGCGCCAAATTAGTCATCGAACAAAAACTGACCATCGGGCAATTGGTAGCGTTTCAAATGCTTTCTGGGAGGGTAACAGGACCATTATTGCGGTTAGTCCAACTATGGCAAAACCTCCAACAAGTTTTACTTTCGGTTGACCGAATTGGTGATATTCTTAACGTTGCCCCAGAAGCTGAAGCCGGAACCGGTCTAGTTTTACCATCCCTCAAAGGAGAAGTCGCTTTTGAGCAAGTCTTTTTCCGCTACCGACAAAATACTGAACCCGTTCTTCGAGGAATCTCCTTCAACGTTCAACCAGGACAGTTTGTTGGGATTGTCGGACGGTCGGGTTCTGGTAAAAGTACCCTTTCCAAGCTGTTGCAGCGTCTTTATCAAATAGAATCAGGACGCATCCTCATCGATGGTTTTGATATCAAAAGTGCCGATCTCGCATCGTTGCGTCAACAAACTGGGGTAGTTCTCCAAGAAGACTTTCTATTTAACGGTTCCATCTTGGAAAATATCACCCTCGGCAATCCTGATATTACTGCCGAAGAAGTTGTAGAAGCTGCCAGATTAGCTGTTGCCCACGATTTTATCAGTGAATTACCCTACGGTTACGAAAACAACGTTGGTGAACGTGGTACAGCTTTATCTGGTGGACAACGGCAACGTATTGCTTTAGCTCGGTTATTTCTCTCCCAAGCACCAATATTAATATTAGATGAAGCTACCAGCGCTTTGGATAGCGAAACTGAACAGCAGGTTCTGCAAAACTTGCAAAAAGTTTCTAGTAACCGCACCGTGTTTCTGATTGCCCACCGCTTTGCACCCCTCAAACGTGCCGATTTGATTTTGGTGATGGAACGTGGTGTAATTGCCGAACGTGGTACGCACTCACAACTGTTGCAAGAAAAAGGTTTGTATTGGTCACTATATCAACGGCAGCAGGCAAATATATAATCTTAACTTGCATTTTCAATCGCGTTTGCGGATCGTCAAACGAAAAATATTTCCTATAAGTCTGATCTGCACAAGCTGTAGCTCAGACTTTTTCTTTATTTATCATATATATTTACCTGATTCCCCAGTCCAAGCGTCCCTAATCCTTAGTCTTAAAAATAACTTACCGGACAAACTGAATCACTGAGTTTTATTGTTACCGTAAAGATTAAGTAAAAATTTTATATTTTCTTTGTTAACTTAAGCACAAAAGAATTTTTTTTCAATAAAAGAAAGCCATCATCTAATTTGATAAAATATTTACCTCCTGTACCGGATTGAAAATATGCCAGTGGATTACGCAGGCAACAGTCTAAATCAAGCGAGAAAACTTGATATTAGTAGCAATGCTCAAAGTTTTACGGATAGAGTTGATCGTCTCGACCTAAATGATTTTTACAGTTTCAACCTCAACAGTCGTAGCAGTTTTCATCTTCAGCTTGATGGCTTAAAAGCAGATGCTGATGTGGCACTGATTCGGGATGCTAACAATAATGGTCAATTAGATCAAGGGGAAGTATTAACTGCTTCCACTAAGAGTGGTACCCAAGCAGAATCAATTAATCAAATCTTGGGTGCAGGCACTTATTACATCCGTGTTTACCCGGATGGTAATGCCGAAACCAACTACAAGTTGACTACTTCGGCAACACCCATTGACAATGCTGTTAGTAAGATAATTTCTACTTCGGCAACACCCATTGACGATGCTGGTGGTCAGATAATTTCTACTTCGGCAACAGCTTTTGGGGATACTGGTAGTCAGATAATTTCTACCTCACCAACACCAACACCCATTGACAATGCTGGTAACAGTCAAAAGAGTGCCCGTGCGATCGCTGTTGATTATAACAGCAGGATTTATACGGATTGGGTAGGCAGTGCAGACAATGACGATTACTACGGCTTTAACCTAAATACAACCAGCGATTTCAACTTGACACTCAACGGTCTTAGTGCTGATGCCGATGTGCAGTTGCAAAATGTCAATGGGGATATCATTGCCAATTCCGTCAATGTTGGTATAAAAAATGAATCAATTACTCGCACCCTGGATGCAGGAACTTATTATGTGCGGGTTTACTCCTACAATGGCAGTGAAACGTCTTACAACCTCAGTTTATCAGCCAAGACTGCTAGCGTTACACCACCGAATCCTAAATTAGTAAGTACTACTTCTGCTAACACAACAAATCTTAGTTCTGTTGAGACTCAGGTAAGTGCTAATTCTGCTATTATCGCACCCGCATCTCCTGCTAACAACACAAACATTGTCGCTGGAACTCTCAGAGCAGATACGTTTAATTTTCAATCTGGCTTCAACCGAACAATTTTCACTGGCAATGGCAACGTTGACTACGGTAGTGGAGCGCGAGACTTACTCAATTTATCGCAGATTGCTTCTACTTCAGTCACAACCAACTACGCAGATAGCTTAAAAGGTGGTGTAGTTTATAACGCAGGCAATGGTAATCGTTTATATGATGCCATAACATTTAGCGACGGTAGCCAAATTTTGTTTCAGGGTATCGAAACCATTAAATTTAAAGACAAAACCGTTGACTTATCTGTAACACCCAACGACCCTTTGTTTAATCAACAGTGGGACCTGCATATAACAGGTGTAAATGATGCGTGGCGTTTCACTCAAGGAAATGATAAAGTTGCAATTGGCATTGCAGATACAGGGTTGGGAGCCAATAAAAATGGTATTCACCCGGATTTAAGAGCCACAAACCTTGTGGCTAACAACTACTTCGATGAATCGGCAACTTACTCCCACGGTACTCGTGTGGAAGGAACCATTGCTGCTGCTAGTAATAATGGTGTGGGGATAGCTGGTATTAACTGGAATTCTCCTGTTCAAATGATCGATGTGGTAGGTGGTGACTCAGGAGATTATGATTTAGTTCAAGCTACACAGGCACTAATTAATGGAGCTTCCGATCGCAAGTTGGTTATAAACCTCAGCTTGTCTGGTGGTAGCTCACCTGCATTTGAGAAACTGGTTGCTGATAACAAAGATAAAGTTTTGTTTGTAATTGCAGCTGGTAATCAAAACCAAAATACAATTGCTAGTCCCGCATCATTAGCGCAAACTAACAACAACGTTATGGCAATAGGTTCTTCCTGGGGAACTCAAGATTGGTATGGTAATGCAAAAACACCAGGCGATCGCATAGCATACGATAATTGGTGGGGTTCTAACACTGGATCTGGCTTAACTTTAATGGCACCATCTGAATTTATTGCCACAGATGCTACTCGTACTGATTCATCTGCAAACTATAATTTCAGCTACTATGACCGTTTTAATGGAACTTCAGCATCAACAGCGATCGTCACAGGAATAGCTTCTTTGGTGTGGAGTGTTAATCCAAATCTTACTGCTGGACAAGTCAAGAGTATTCTCTCAGAAACAGCCTACGATTTGGGTACAGCCGGCTATGACACGGTTTATGGCTATGGGTTAGTTAATGCGGATGCTGCTGTACGACGAGCAGAAGCTCTTGACAGGGGTTTTGCTTAATCATTGCAATAACACCTACTCTATCTTTACATTGGGTGTGTCTACATTTTTCTATCTAAATATTTTGCTATATGCTCTGCCTTAATCTGAAGATTTAGGCAGAGTTTTCTAGTAGTTCGCTTCAGAATTGAGCGCGATCGCAACTCCTCATAGAATCAAAACTACCTGTGATATCTCACTTTAATAAACACGCGAAAGTGAAAAAGAATGTAGAGACGTAGCACTGCTACGTCTGGGGGGGTTCTGGATAACGCATATTTAATTTATGGAAATATCTAATATCATGTCCGCTTAATTACGGACAATATCCGCACTCTCTCCTTCAAAAAGAGAAGGTTGGTGTGAGGTTGTTTTATTATGGGTAATTAGCCGGACATAATATAATTCAGGCAATTTTGATTTTTGGCGACAGAAAAAACGTCAGCATTTCTCCTCAGTATTTTCCCCTTTGTCAGGAAGACTGCATTGTTAAATAACCTAATTTAAGTCTTCTTTCTTACATAAATATAT
>CASBQC010000415.1 GCA_949127805.1 Nostocales cyanobacterium PMM_0081 | reverse complement strand
CCCTCTCCCCCTCCTCTTCATCAAGGATTAGCAGATTTAGTCTGGGTGACACTTACGTACCCGGATGGTTTTCAAGCTTACATACACTTGTGCTGGCTCAATCCGGATAAACAGCGGCGGCTTGTGGTTGTGGGAAGCCTTGGCAGCTTGATTTTTGATGAAATGTCTACAGAAGCACCTTTGACGCTATTACATGGTGAGTTTGCGGTCAAAGAAAATCAATTTATACCTGTGAATCAAAAACGAGAGGTGTTGGAAGTAGAAACTAGCGAATCATTGCAGCGGGTTTGCTCAGGCTTTGTTAACTGCATCCAGGAGAATACTCCTTCAATGATTTCATCTGGTTGGGTAGGCACACAATTGGTGCAAATTCTCACGGCTTTAACAGAATCTCTCAAAGAAAATGGTAAATCTGTTTTTCTGGACATTAAGGATGATTTGACAAATAATGTCGATAAATTTGACGTATTGTAGAGACGTTCCGATGGAACGTCTCTACGATTCATCCAACGGATTATTCGATGCCAGAATTTGCATATCTAACGATAAGTCGTCCGCAAAGTGTCTGCGGCAGAAGTTTCTTGGACTTCTTGCCATATTCCTATCTCTTCGGAAGTTCCCATCGAAGGAAGTCTATGCTCGGATTTTTCTACTTCCAGTACTCCTCTGGGAGAGGGAAAAATCTTTTCTTGAGAACTAATTTCTTCTATTTCTTTGATTTGACTTGCGCTTGTCTGGTCTGAAACTTCTTGATGTGCTGAAGTAGATAACAGCGAGGCATTAATTAAGGGTAAAGCGATCGCTATTGTTGTACCTAGGTTAATACCCGCACTCTCAAGAGTAATCGTACCTCCCATGAGTTCGATTAAGTTTCGTGAAATCGCCAGTCCCAGTCCTGTACCTTCAAATTTGCGTGTGTTTGCACCATCTGCCATCACGAAGGGGCGAAATAGTTTATGCTGTTGGGCAGGATCGATGCCTACACCTGTATCTGTGACGGTGATAATCACCTGAGATTGACGAAAACTATTTTCAATTTCTGTAGCGATCGCAATACTTCCGGCTTCGGTAAACTTAGTTGCGTTGCCAATCACATTAATCAAAACTTGCTTCAGTTTGGCTGCATCTGCCTTAATTGCAATTACTTTCTTTCCTAAATCAATTTTTAATTGCAAGCCTTTTTTTTGCACATTAACTGATTGTAAATTAATCACCTCTTGCAATAACTTTCGCAGGTCTATCGGTTCTGCCACAACTGAAAGCTTGCCTTCTTCAATTTTGGAAAGGTCAAGTAAATCATTAATGATTCCTAACAAGTGAATTGCGGCTTTATCCGCATGTAAAAGATACTCCATTTCTTCTTCACGGCTATCGCACATGCCATCTTTAACTAGCTGTACACAGTTAATAATGGTATGAAGTGGATTTCTCAACTCATGGGAAGTGGTCGCTAAAAACTTGCTTTTGAGATGATTGGCGGTTTTGGCTTCTTTCCAAGCTATTTCTAATTCTTCTGCCCAAGCTTTAAGCCTTTCTACCATTTGGTCTAGTGCTTGCGCTAGTTGATTAAACTCTCGAATTTCAAAGTTGTGTGGAATTGATTCGGCGGAATGGTGGCTGTTAAGATTTAAGGCATAGTCTCGTAATTCTTCTACGGGACGTGCTAAATAACGACCTAAATACAACGATGCCAACACACTGACGCTAATTAAGCCTAATGTTAAAGCGAGTAGAATTAGTTTGATTTCCCCAAGTCCAAATAAAGCATTATCTAAACTTGTAACAGCTAAGACAATCCATTTTTGCTGTTGCTGATTTGTAATTGGATTGGGAATAGCTGTGTATCCAGCTACTAATTCTATGCCTTCTTTTTGTTCTCCTTCTTTGAAATATAAAGTTACAGAATCTCGTTTACCTTTGATCGCACGTTTCAAAATCATTTCTAGTCGGGAAGCATCTGGATGCTGTTTGATATTAGTCCCGACTCTTGCTGTGAGTGGATGTGCTAAAATTGTGCCGTCTTCAGCAATTACTACTGTAGAACCTGTTAATGAACCCCGCTTATTTTTAATTTTTTGCTGTAATGCTGTCTTGATTCTTAAGGCGTAATGCAAGTTCCCATATCTATCGTAAACTGGGGCAGATAAAATTAATTGCAGTTGATTGATTGAATCTTTTTTACCAGTTTTCCCTAAAAGTGATGGGGAAATTGCCTGAACTTCAATTTCGTCATTAGGTAAAGGTAATTTTAGTTCGGCAATTGGTTCGTCACCACAAGTACTGGCAATAATCCTAGCGTTTCGCAGATTTGCTAATTGAATACATTCTATGTGGGTTGGCAATTGCTGTGCGATCGCGTTGAGAAATTGTTGCGCTTCCCAAGAAGAACCAGACTTAATAACTGTTGTTTGACTGGCACTTAACAAGTTAGATTTTAGACCAGCGATCGCATCGACAATCTTCTCCCCTTTAATCTGAGAGCTTTCTGTTAAGTTTTTTCTGGCAGTTTCTAATAGGCTAGAACGTGCCTTGTTTAGTGCGAGAAATTCTCCTGCTAATAAAACTGGAACGAACAGCAGTAAAATTCTTGACACTAAAATTCGACGGAAAGATGATTGACTGGGTTTAGTCATCGACAGTCTCACTTCGCATCTGCAAACCAAAACAGTAACGATATGCTATTAAAACAGCTAGATGCGACATTTTGTCAATTTATAACAATTTTATTTCTAGCTATTAAAAGTAACAAATCGGGAAATTGTAAAAAGAAACTTGCTATACAAAAACTCTTTGAGAGTAACTGTAACAGAATTTATTACAGATAGATACACTTGTGAAATAAAGAAAAACAGTTTTTACTAATATGTGGATTTTCTGAGAATTCACATATCAACAAGCAAAATCTCACACATCAACTTAATGATGCAACATCGTCCTCATACCACTGTAGTTATGGCAATGAGTGCAGATGGCAAGATAGCAGATGTCAAGCGATCGCCTGCTCGATTTGGCTCCTTAGCTGACAAAGCACACCTGGAAAAGCAAATAGCCGCCTCTGATGCCATTTTGTTTGGTGCTGGCACTCTTCGAGCCTACGGTACAACACTCACCGTATCCCATCCACAACTGCTGCAACAAAGAATACATTTGGGTAAATCTGCCCAGCCAGTTCATATAGTAGTTACACGCTCAGGCAAGCTAAATCCGGAAATTCACTTCTTTAAGCAGCCAGTTAAACGCTGGTTGCTGACTACAACACTAGGTGCGCTGTTTTGGCAAGGCAGAACAGAATTTGAGCAAATTCTAATTTTGGAAACCCCAACACAGAAAATTGACATTTCTACTGCCTTACAACATCTGACGAATCTAGGTATAACACGCATAGCTGTACTCGGTGGTGGTAGTTTGACTGCCTCCATGCTGGAATTGAATTTAATTGATGAATTGTGGCTTACTGTCTGTCCGCTGATTTTGGGCGGTGCTACTGCACCCACACCAGTGGATGGTATAGGATTCTTACCACAATTGGCTCCCAGGTTGCAACTACTAGAAGTTCAGACTTTTGAGCAAGAGGTGTTTTTGCACTATCGTCTGCAACGATTACTAGATTAGATTATTTGACCGGAATGCCCCAACCGCCGATAGATTAAAACCTGCGGCTATACGAATTAAGTCCGTCTGCGTGGACTAAAGAAAATTAAGGGTTTTGGAGCCTACGTCGCCAGACTTTGACAGAAAATTAAAGATTTTATAGCCTGGGTCGGCAGGCTTCGTTCGTATAGCCCTACCCTTCCAGGGTAGGTGCTGGTAAGTTACCCTAAAAAAAGCTTTTGCAAAGTTTTGTATCTCCAAAGCCACCAATGGTCGAACAACTCAAGCCTCGCTATTCTGCTGCCTGGATTAACAAAATTGCTGAAATTCCCCGTCAGGCTTGGGATGCTTTAGCAATGCCACTCAAAACCCCGTTTTTAGAGTGGGAATGGCTGAATAATCTAGAAACTTCCGGCAGCGCAACTCGGAAAACTGGTTGGTTGCCAAATCACTTGACAGTGTGGCGTGACAGAACGCTGATTGCTGCTGCCCCACTTTATCTGAAAGGACATAGTTATGGTGAATTTGTCTTCGATAGTCAGTGGGCAGAGTTAGCCGATCGCATTGGTGTGCGCTATTACCCGAAACTGCTGGGAATGACACCGTTTACCCCGGCAGAAGGCTATCGATTTTTAATTGCACCCGGAGAAGATGAAAATGAAATAACCTCGCTCATGGTGCATGAAATTGACGCTTTCTGCACCAAAAATAAAATTTCTGGCTGTCATTTCCTCTACGTAGATCCTGAATGGCGTCCGGTGTTGGAACGGCTTGGTTTTACAACTTGGCTGCACCACAGCTACATCTGGGAAAATCTCGGTTTTAACACTTTTGATGATTATTTGGGTGTGTTTAACGCCAATCAGCGTCGCAATATCAAACGCGAACGCAAAGCGGTGGAGAAAATCGGTTTGCGATTGGAAAAACTGACAGGTGATGAAATTCCTCAGTCGCTGTTTCCTTTGATG
>CASBQC010000414.1 GCA_949127805.1 Nostocales cyanobacterium PMM_0081 | reverse complement strand
TAGCCCTTTCAAGGTGGATAAAAATTCTCGAAAATAAATTCCTTTATCACCTCTTACCTCTGTGTTCTCTGCGCCTCTGCGGTTAAATAAAATACTTTATAAACCGCAGAGGCGCAGAGGTCGCAGAGAGAAAAAAGAGATTTTATGAGTCACCTTGAAAGGGCTAGTCCTAAATATGTGTCGTTTGCCGGATATGATATGAAATCTAATTCGTCACTTCAAAGGATTTTACTTCCAAAACCTGACCAATCATGGCAACGGTCATCACATCTTCACGCACTGTTCCTGTGACTTTTGCTTTTTGTCCGGCTTTAAGTAAGTTTTTGTCAGCACCCCTAAGGATTTCGTAGGTAACGCCCTCGTCTGTAACTAGCGCCCAAGCGCCTGTACCAATATCACGGTGTTGGATAGTACCTGTAACTGTAATGCTCATATGATTTTAAGTCCTAAATGGGTAATGGGGGAGTCAAAAGTCCAAAGTCAAAAGTCAAAAGTCGAAAGTCGAAAGTCGAAAGTCGAAAGTCAAAAGTCAAAAGTCCAAAGTCAAAAGTCCAAAGTCACTCATATTGACCATTGACCATTGACCATTGACCATTGACCATTGACCATTGACCATTGACCATTGACCATTGACTCTTGACTCTTGTCTCTTGTCTCCTAAACTGCTTGTTCCTGATTTTTCAGGGCTAACCTAGCAAGTCCGTAACATAGTAGAGCGTTGATTATGAGGAAAAGGCGCGACCAAACACCATTTCCTAAGCCCCAAACTGCGGGGTCGAAAAATGCGCTGACTCCTAGACATGCGGCTACACCTAAGGTGGAACCGACTGCAAACCATTTCCAAGTAGGATTTCCCAGTAACAGCGCCATTAAAATAATCGGAATCAACACGCTGGCAAATAGGGGATTAAAAGCATCTGTTCCCTGAAGTGCGTTGCCGAGTTCGGGAATTGAACTGCCCAATACGCGGAAGGGCCATTGGGGAACGTCAAAGATATAAATCCCTTTCAGGAAGAATAACCCAGAACTGCCGGCTACTAAGCCACTGGCTAAAGACCAACTCCAAGTAAAGGGGAAGTAAACCCGTAAAAACCAAGCAAGCATGTAGGAACCGACTACCATTAAAATCTTGGGCAATAGCGCGATCGCACCGCCATCAATCCAAAAGCCGGGGTTAAGATAACCGTTATCGCGCAACCACCCAAAGAAATCTTGGAAAGTGATTTGCCCAATTACTGCACGTTTAACTGCTGCATCAGCATTTAGTTGTCCGGCGCCGTAGTAATTCAAAGCATCTTCTTTAATAGTTCTTGCCGACTCTTGAAGGACAGTTAGAACTTGATCTGGTTCTTTAATTCCAGAAGCTTCAATTAATGCTGCCACACCAGCAACGTGAGGGGCTGCCATGCTTGTGCCCTGGAAGCCCATAAACACCGCGACGCCATTGTTGTCTGGGTCGATGGTTTCTTGCAAAATCTTACCAGCATCACTGCCACCAGGGGCGGAGATATCTACACCAGCGCCAAAGTTAGAATAAGAGGCTTTTTCGCCGTCTGCGCCTAAGGCAGAAACGCCGATAACATGAGGATAACGAGCCGGATAAGAAGCACCATTACTACCTTCGTTGCCGGCTGCGGCAATGATAACTACGCCTTTTCTGTGGGCATAATCGATCGCATCTTTCATCAACTGGCTTTCACCACCACCACCCAAGCTCATATTAATTACATTTGCGCCTTTATCAGCGGCAAATTTAATTGCTTCGGCAATGTCAGCAACGGTTCCACCACCAAAAGCACTCAGCACTTTCAACGGCATCAAAGTGGCTTCGTAAGCAATTCCAGCGACACCATATTTGTTATTAGTCGCTTGGGCAATAGTTCCAGCAACGTGGGTGCCGTGTCCGTTATCGTCTGTGGCAACTTCAGTGTCGTTTACAAAGTCGTAGCCTGGGACAAATTTCGTTTCTTTCAAGTCACGCACACGAGAAATACCAGTGTCAATTACTGCAACCGTGATACCGCGACCTTTGGTTTGCAACCACGCACCTTCAACGTTAATGTTGTGGAGGTTCCACTGTTTGCTGTAATATTCATCATTGGGAGCAGTCGGACTATCAGAAACTTTGGTATCGTCATCGTCTTGGGGTAGCAAAAATTCTGCGAGCCTAGCAGCTTGACCGGGATTAGGAATTTTGTAGATGTAGTTTGGCTCAATGAATTCTGTAACTTTGGCAAATGAAGATTTTCTTAAAGCTTTCAGCCGTTGGCGATCGCCTTTGATAATATACACATGATCCTTTTCGGAAAATTTGTTATCGAGTTTGGGTGTAACGTTATATTGAAGAGCGATCGCTTGCAGATTTTTCTGCACCACGTCTGTGGGAATATCTTCGCGAAAATCCAGCACAATCGTCTCAAAATCACCTTTGGCTGCTAGACCCTGAAAATTCACAAAACCAAATACCGCAGCACTCAGCCCGATGACAAACAAGCACAATAATATAAGCCTTCGCATATTAACTCATCACCGATGAATGCCAGTTTGCTCACTACGATAACTTATCTGTGCCCTTTAGTTGATGTATTTTGCACTTTAGTTACATATCTTTCATTCAGGACTTAGGACTTTTTCAACGATGGAACGCGGTCTTTTATGGTTGCCTTTGTTATTCATATTTTTCTGGTTGGCTTGGCAAGGTTCAAGGGAGTATCAAAAAGTCGAGGCTTATCGGGTTTGGGCAGAACAATTTGATACAGCTAAGTATGATATTTACGCCGTGTTGGGTCAAAAAGGCAAGGAGCTAACTTGGGGAAAACCTACGCCAAAAGGTCTAATTAAGCTGGAAACTTTTTCTTTGGTAGATGTTAAACAAATCCGTCTTTTGGTAGATGAAAAAGAGGTAGATAACGAATCTCTACCAGAAAAAGGTCGGTCTATTGAGTTGGAATTTATATTTTCCCCTGAGAAGTCGGTGCGGGTTCCTTTTACAGAAGTTCCTTTAGCTGCACAGTGGGGTAAGCATCTTCAAAAGGAATTGCAACGGGTACAGTCGTAGAGACGACGATTTATCGCGTCTGGACGATTTATCGCGTCTGATCGTAAAGACGTTCCAGTGGAACGTCTCTACATCATATGTAATAAGCAAAGGACATGATATTAAGCGTTGAAACGCTTACTACGAAAGAATTATTCGATGCGAACCTGTAAGTTTTAAGGAGTGGGTTAGGGGTTGAAAGTCAACTAACAACTAACAACTAACCACTAACCACTAACTTTTAAGAAGGCAAATTAACTTTTTTGGCTAAACCTAGAGTCTGCAAAGCTTTGATGCTCCACCAAGTAACATCGACTTCCCACCAACGCATACCAGATTTTGCCATTTGGGGAAAGGTGTGATGGTTGTTATGCCAGCCTTCACCATAAGTGACAATAGATACCCACCAAAGGTTACGCGCACCGTCGTTTGCTTCAAAGTTGCGGTAGCCCCAAGCATGTGTTGCTGAGTTAACAAACCAAGTTGAGTGCCAAAGCAAGACTGCTCTCACAAATATTCCGTAGACGACAAATGACCAGCCGCCGATAAGATACAGCAGGATACCGAGGGGAATTTGTAAAAGTAGGAAATAGCGATCTAGCCAACGATAATATGGTTGTCGTGCTAGGTCGGGGGCATATTTTGCATAAATTTCATAATCAAAGAACTCTGAACGAGGGTAGAAAATCCAGAGCATGTGGCTCCACCAAAATCCTCGTTGAGCAGAGTAGGGGTCTAAATCGACATCTTCTGTATGAGCGTGATGCTGCCGGTGTCCACCAATCCAAAAAATTGGACCTCCTTGCAAAGCCAGCGCTCCGATAAGAGCGATCGCATACTCCAACCACTTCGGTACTTGGAAACTCCGATGACTCAACAGTCGATGATACCCCAAACATATACCAATACTCCCAAATAGCCAGTGGAGGAATATCACTAGAGCTAATGCAGACCAAGAGAAAAACCAGGGAGCAAGTAAAGCTATGCCATGAAATGTAGTAAAAAACACCACATTCGTCCAATTGAGCGCCGGAGAATTTCCGCCCTCAGGAGTGCTGGCAAAAAATTTTGCAGTCATAAAAATTCCTGTCGATGGTTGAGAAAGCGATTTGCTTTTGTCGGGAGTTGCAATATGCTGGGCATAATTTGACAGATTTTGCAAGGTTGGTTTTTGAATTGGCTCCGCAGATTGCTGAGGCTAGATGCCTCTTCCTACAAGAGTTATTCTTTTTTTTTGGTGCGTAAGTCGTGTGTTTCTAACATTCCTCACGCATTGGTTTACCCGATTATCTGTTCCACTCTTTCTAAAGCAATCGTTTACAGTTGAGCAAGTACCACTTACATTTTTTATGTTACCAGTTCTGCGATTCCTGTGCAAGTAGCACTTGCATTTTTCTTTTATGTCCTCTCAATCCCATTCAACTCGTCAACGTTTGATTCAAGCAGCGCTTGAGTTATTTGCCGCTCAAGGAGTCAGCGGCACTACAACCCGCCAAATTGCCGAAAAAGCAGAAGTCAATGAAGTGACGCTATTCCGGCATTTTGGAAATAAGCACGGGCTACTTTTGGCTGTGTTGGAAGAATCCGCAGCCTTTAAAAATTTGGGTGAGTCTCTTGTTCGTCGAGCAATTCCACCTGGTAATGTCTATCAAGCTCTTAAAGATTATGCAAGTGAAAGCTTACACGCATTAGAGCAAGTTCCAGAGTTTGTCAGGTCTGTGGTAGGTGAAGCCGACCAATACCCAGCGGAAAATCGTCGCGCTTTGGGACGGGGGTTAACGGAAGCTAACCGTTATGTAGCAGAGTATTTAGCTACTGTAATTGAATACGGACACTTAAATACCTATCTCCCGGCAGAAAAACTAGCGAGTTTGTTAAATGGGATGTTGCTGGGATATGCGGTGATTGAGTTTACCAGTGAATTTCACGAACTTTGGGAAGATAGAGATGATTTTTTGGAGAATTTGGTGCAGTTGTTTTTACAAGGAGTGATGTCACCCATAGTTGAAACAAGTCAATATTCTTCAAGTTTGACTGTAATAAATTCTAGTATTAGGGAAGTCGCTGATTTGCCGGCTTCTTTAGTCCATCAAATTCTGCAACAAGCGAGAAAATTGGCATTGCAAGATTATGCATTGGCATATGTGTTATTTGCTGGTGGGTTGTCTGTTCGGGAAGTAGTTGGTTTAGAGCGATCGCATCAATTTTACGATAGTCAGGGACATTTTCTGCAAATTGCCACAACTACTGGATTTCGCCAAGTGCCTGTCAATCAGTGGATAATGGGTACTCGCTATGGTTCCTACACCAATAATCCATTAACTAAATGGCTGAAAAGTCGTAAAGATAATCAGCCTGCCATGTTTATTCATGAATCTGGTTCGACAATGTCAGAATCACAAATTGACGTACACTGGCATATGTGGACACAAGGACTGTTAACACCAGAAGGACAACCACCAGCAATTATTCAAACACAACAAACTTGGCGTGTAGAAATGTTGATGCGTGGCATGAGCTTAGAAAATCTTAGCATTTTAACGGGATGCGATCGCACTCAATTACAACCCTACGCCAAAAGAGCTAGAGAAAAAGCCGCTTTAGAGGAAGCAACTCGTTTAGACCAGAAACCTGGATAGTTGTGAGTTGATAGTTGTTGGGTGTTGAGTGAATGAGAGCGCGATTAACTTTGATTTGGGCATTTATAACGACAGATGAAGCGCTGATTTGTCAGTTCACCAAACTATAAAATATACTCATCAACTACACGCACCAACTACTTTGAAAACCGACAGCATCTTTTATCGTATCTTCCAAAGCTTACCCAGCACTTTCTTTGAACTGATTAACCAACCAGCATCACTTGCTGACGCTTACCAATTTTCTTCAGTAGAAGTCAAACAACTCGCTTTCAGAATTGATGGTGTATTTTTACCCAATACTTCAGAACTACCTATTTATTTTGCTGAGGTGCAATTTCAACCAGATAAAAAATTTTACTCGCGTTTATTTGCAGAAATCTTTAACTATCTGGATAAAACAGAATTAATCAATAACTGGTGTGGTGTTGTCATCTTCCCCAACCGCAACGTTGATACTGGAGCTACCGAGAGGTATACAGAATTACTCAACTCACCACGAGTGACTCGTATCTATCTTGACGAATTAACAGCGATTGAGGCATCATCTATCGGGATTGAGACAGTTAAATTAATCATCGAACCAGAATCAACTGCGACAACAAAAGCTGTAGAGATAGTAAACACCACCCGACAACAAATCATTAATGCCGCCCAACAGCGAGAAATTATACAATTAATAGAGACGATATTAATCTACAAATTACCGCGCTTGAGCCGCGAGGAGATAGAAAAAATGTTTGGATTAAATGAGTTAAAGCAAACTAGATTTTATCAAGAAGTTTTTGCTGAAGGCAAGGAAGAAGGCAAGGAAGAAGGCAAGGAAGAAGGTAAGCTTGAAATTATACCTCAGTTATTGGCGTTAGGTTTGAGTATTGAACAGATAGCTCAAGCGTTAGGTTTGGATGAACAAGTTGTTAGGCAAGCCGCATCGAAATTATAAAGCGATGGGAGTGCGATCGCCCGCCAATTATGATTATTCAAGTTTGATGACATCTTCATAAATTTCTGCCATTGTCAATTTTAAACCTACTGATTCTAACTTTAAGATGTCATCTTTTCCCAAGGTTTGCATTGACCAATTTCCTTGAGTATCTTGACGGTAAACTTCTACTTGAATTTTGTCTTGAGAGATTAAGATATATTCTTGTAAACTGTCTAAAGTTTGGTAATTCAGCCGTTTTTCTCGTTTGTCTATGGTTGCAGTGGAATCAGATAGCACTTCTATAATTAAACTTGGACGAGTTTTAAAGTATCTTTCTGTGTCTTGGCGATCGCAGGTAACTAAAAGATCGGGATAATAAAATATATCGACGTTTTTTACTTTAATTTTAACTTTCATATTTAAGACAAAAGCACGACAATCAGTCCCGCGCAAATGAGGACGCAATAAAGCAATAATATTGCCCGCAATCAGGTTATGTTCTTCACTAGCACCTGCCATTGCAAAAACTTGACCACCCAAGTATTCATGGCGAATAAAGCTAGATTCTTCGGCTTTAAGGTATTCTTCAACGGTTAAGTAGCTTAATGGAAGTGACATATATTGTTGAAATTTACAATGGAATTATTATATAATATCTACTTAAATTAGATTGATGAAGTTAAATCGAGGTATAATTCATCTTGACTATTAAAGAATTACTGCTTCAAGAAATTGAATCCACCCCAGAAAGCCTTCTTGGCGAAACTTTAAACTTCCTGCGTTCTTTGAAAACAAAACAACCAGAAATACAATCTTTACCCCAAGAATCACAAGCAGAGGTCAGAACCGAACAAATAGATTTAAATAAAACTTCAACCGATAATTCTCAACAGTCCTACCGTCCCGCTTCCGGACGTTCCATCCTTAAACACGTAGGTACATGGGCTGGCGATGATTTGGAAGAGTGTCTTCAATCAGTTTACGCTAGTCGTGGCAAAGCCAAATTTGATTACGATAACCCATTTGATAAGTAATGTACCTACTTGACACAAATCACTGTAGCGCTATTATCTTGGGCGAACCAAACGTTATTTGTCAAGTGATCGAAGTTGGAGAATTCAACATCGCCACTTGTGTAATTGTGCAAGGATAACTTACATATATGATGGAGAATTCTGCACAAAGAGAAATTAATATCGTTCGCTTGGCAGAGTTTCTCCAAGATATTCGTATCTATCGAGTTACAGAGGATATAGCTACTATTTACGGTCAACTCAAAGCCAGTTTGATCAAACAATTTGGTCCCAAAGAAAAGAGCAAGCGGAGAAAAACTAAAATTACTGAATTAGGGTTTGATGAGAACGATCGCTCTCTTGCTGCTTTTCGCTTTACAACACAATCTGACCGGGAAGAAAAAGGTAAAAGCCCCTAAATTTATTTATGGAAAAAGAAAAAAATGTATTTCGAGACGCACAGCGCTCATATATACGGTGTCCGCTGACTCAAGCCCCTAAATTTATTTATGGGGTTCTTACTTTTGACTTTTGACTTTTGACTTTTGACTTCCCCGAAGGGGCTGACCATTATCTCGGCAGACAGCGACTTTGAGCGAATTCAACAAGCCAGAGCATTATCGGTTGAATCCTGGCTTTGAAACCCTTAGAACTATAGAATAATAATCTAAGCCTTTTTAACACCTTGAATTACTAGAAGAAAAATTAGTAGCAAATTTGACTGAATTGGATTGACAAAAGTCTGTAAGAACTTTGTAACATAGAAAACGCTTGTGATATTTCCTATGGATTCCCGGATTCGCTTTTTAATGTGCGCCCCTGACCACTATGATGTGGACTATGTGATCAACCCCTGGATGGAAGGGAATATTCACAAGTCATCACGCGATCGCGCTGTGGAACAGTGGCAAAAACTGCATCTTCTACTGAAAGAACACGCTATTGTAGATTTGGTTACACCCCAGAAAGGTGTACCAGATATGGTATTTACCGCCAACGCTGGCTTAGTGTTGGGGGATAATGTGGTTCTCAGTCGCTTTTTACACAAAGAGCGTCAGGGTGAGGAACCTTACTTTAAACAATGGTTTGAAGAAAACGGCTACACAGTCAACGAACTACCGAAAGATTTGCCCTTTGAAGGTGCGGGAGACGCACTTCTAGACCGAGAAGGACGCTGGTTATGGGCAGGCTACGGCTTTCGTTCAGAGTTAGATTCTCACCCCTATTTAGCGAAGTGGCTGGATATCGAGGTGGTGTCTTTACGCTTGACAGATGAGCGCTTTTATCACCTGGATACTTGCTTCTGTCCCCTTGCCAATGGCTATTTGCTGTACTATCCAGGGGCTTTTGATTCTTACTCCAACCGCATGATTGAAATGCGTGTCACTCCAGAAAAGCGGATTGCCATTGAAGAAGCGGACGCGATCAACTTTGCCTGCAATACGGTAAATGTAGACCATATTGTGATAATGAACAAGGCTTCGGATGCTTTGAAAGCAAGCCTTAACGATGCAGGTTTCCAAGTCATGGAAACACCCTTAACAGAATTTCTCAAAGCAGGTGGTGCGGCAAAATGTCTAACGCTGCGGGTGACGGAACCAATACGTGATGAAGTTCACGCGAATGTTTCGGTAGAAAGTCGGATTATTCGCATTGAAGGACACTTGCTCGATTCTGGCTTGATTAACCGCGCTTTGGATATGATTATCGATAGCGGTGGTAGTTTCCAAGTGCTGAATTTCAACTTGGGAGAACAGCGACAAAGCACTTCAGCGGCTGAAGTGAAGGTGTCGGCGCCTTCCCATCACGTCATGGAAGAAATTATATCTCTCCTAATTGATTTGGGTGCGGTAGATTTGCCTCAAGATGAGCGCGATGCCAAACTTGAGCCTGTATTGCAAGCAGGAGTTGCACCAGATGATTTTTATGTGAGTACGATTTATCCGACTGAAGTACGGATTAACGGTGAATGGGTGAAGGTGCAATCGCAGCGGATGGATGGTGCGATCGCTGTGATCGAAACTCCTAATGGTTGGTTGGCACGGTGTAAACTTTTACGCGATTTAGAAATAGGCGAATATGTAGTTGTCGATGTGCAAGGTATCCGCACCATCCGCAAACCAGAATCGCGAGAACAACGCAACGCTCAAGAATTCAGCTTTATGTCGGCGGGTGTTTCCAGCGAACGCCGCGTGGAAATAGTCGTAGAGCAGGTGGCGTGGGAGTTACGTAAAATTCGCGATACGGGTGGTAAAGTAGTTGTCACAGCGGGACCTGTGGTGATTCATACTGGCGGTGGCGAACATTTGGCGCGACTGGTGAGAGAAGGATATGTCCAAGCTCTGTTAGGTGGAAATGCGATCGCAGTCCACGATATGGAGCAAAATATGATGGGGACTTCTCTCGGTGTCGATATGAAGCGGGGTGTCGCTGTGCGCGGTGGACATCGCCACCATTTGAAGGTAATTAATACTGTCCGCCGTCATGGTAGCATTGCTGCGGCTGTGTCAGCTGGAGAGTTTAAGGCTGGTGTGATGTATGAGTGTGTCCGTGGTGGGATACCTTTCAGCCTCGCGGGTTCCATTCGCGATGATGGTCCTTTGCCAGATACGCAGATGGATTTGATTCAGGCTCAGGAGGAATATGCAAAGCTGCTTAAAGGTGCAGATATGATTTTGATGTTATCATCAATGCTGCACTCTATCGGCGTGGGGAATATGACTCCGGCTGGGGTGAAGATGGTTTGTGTGGATATTAATCCAGCTGTGGTGACGAAGTTAAGTGACAGAGGTTCGATTGAATCGGTTGGTGTGGTGACGGATGTCGGGTTGTTTTTGAGTTTGTTGGTGCAGCAGTTGGATAAGTTGACTAGTCCTTATCGGGCTGTGGTAGGTTAGGAAACGAACCGCAGAGGCGCAGAGGAAGCAGAGGTAAGAAGGGGAGAGATGGAAGGGGTAGCTTTTAAGAGAGGGTTACAAATTCGTTGGGTCAGTTTTATTGCTGACTTTCTTTTAGCGGGGATGGTTGTGGGACCGCTGGCGGCTCCTTTTCTTTCTGCGTCTGGGTTGCCAATGTTAGGTTTGATTGCGGACATCATTTATTTCATGGGAAATCATGTCTGTCCGCAACCTAATATGGGGTTAGATTTGGCACCGCCGTTTATTATGGCTGTGTGTATGCGTTGTTATGGTACGGTAACGGGTTTGCTGTTTACTCGGTTGCTGTATGGGGTGACTGGTGGTAAGGGTTTTTACTGGTTGAGTCAGTATGGCTGGAATGGTGCGGCGACTTCTACTGTGTTAATGATGGCTTATCCGTGGGAGTTAGCGGCGCAGGTTTTGGGTTGGTGGAGTTTTAACAATTATTTGGTTACACCGTTTGGGTTGATTACTGGTTTGGCGTGGGGATTATTTACTATGCCAATATTGCATCGTAAGTCTTAATTGCTCACCAATCAGATATAGAGGTGAGTGCTGCAACTAAAAGTAATAAAAGTGAACAATTATTATTAGTTATTCGTCATTAGTAGAATACAGATGACAAAGCACAGATTAACTAATAGAAACTGAAAAACAATGTAGAGACGTAGCAGTGCTACGTCTATAGGGGTTTTGGATAACGCATATTTAAATTCGGTCGATGTCTAATCATGATTGCTGAAAGCTAATAGTAGAATAAGGTACAGACCAAAGCTGCGGATCGTTAGGGAGGAAGAGACATTGGATGAACTGAGAACGGCGCTAGAGCTAGCAACCGAAGAAGAATTGCAGGATTTGACGGCAATTCTGTTTGGTCGTAAATTTAATCCAATAGATTATGTTCATACACCAGAACCGATAGAAGTGCAAAATCAAGACCACAAAGCTTGGCTAGATGCACTCGAAGGGCGTTTTCGCTTCTTAGCGGCAGATGGTATGACGGTATTAAGGGGACGGACAAAGCTGGTAACTTACCGAGAAGCTTTGATTCAAGTATGTAAATATCTAAAAATTCGCTACTATCATCAACTAGCAACCGTTGATTTAGAAGCAGAAGTGTTTTTGCATCTTTTAGGGCATGTGTGGAAAAAATTACCCGAAAAGGAAAAGCAAAAATTGAATGTGGAGGTGCAGGAGCAGCTTGCCAAATCCCAATCAAATCAACCGCTACCACTTTCATTACAGCGTGACCCTTTAGGCTTGCTTTTTAAAGGCGGTAGTGCGATCGCTATGACCACAATTATACAGCCACTGTTGCTCAAACAAATCGCCCGTCAATTTGCGATGCACTTTGCCACCTATCAAATAGCCCAACAAGCGGCAGTTGAAGGTGGGGTAATCGCAACGACGCAGTTTCAAAAGTATGTAGCTTTGCAGATGGCACAACGGGGTATGGCTGTAAGTGCGGCTCGTTATACCGCAGTCAGAAGTGTATTTGCGATGTTAGGACCAGTAATGTGGGGTTGGTTTTTTGCCGATTTAGGATGGAGAGCGATCGCCACCAACTACGGTAGAATTATACCCACCATCTTTGCCTTAGCTCAAATTCGCCTCACCCGCACCGAATGTTGGGAACCCGCTTGAAAACTGCTTTTCGCCATCCCAATCCTAATTTACAATTTCCTTGGAACTTGGCTCAACTGGGATTATTTATCTTTCCGTTGAGTCCGTTTTTAGGAGCGGTAACTCTAGGTGTGGCATCATTAAAAACTTGGTTGCGACAACACCGCACAATTATCCGTCGTCCCCTCAATTGGGGATTTGCCCTCTTCGGTGTATTGTTAATCATTAGCTGTGCTTTTGCTGAGAATAAAACAGAAGCTTTCCTTGGCTTGTTTAATTTCTTACCGTTCATTTTATTTTTCGTCGGCTTTAGCGCTTTAGTTCAGACACCCGGACAATTACGCCAACTAAGTTGGAATTTAGTTATATCTTCCATACCTGTGGTGATAATTGGCTTTGGGCAATTGTTTTTGGGCTGGACTTCTAAATTAGAAATTTTGTGGATTGTCTTGGAAATAAACATCCTACACCAAGGAGATCCACCAGGTCGCATGGCTTCAATTTTCATGCACGCTAATACCTTAGGTGCTTATCTGATGATAGTTTTCATCCTGGGGTTAGGGTTGTGGCTAGAAAGCTATCAGCAGTTGAGAGGTATTTTGCAGGAGAGGGGGAGACAAGGTGACAAGGAGACAATTCTTC
>CASBQC010000413.1 GCA_949127805.1 Nostocales cyanobacterium PMM_0081 | reverse complement strand
TACAGACGCGATAACCCTTGTCTCTACAACTTCCCACTCACTAGGTTACAGCCTACAACTCGGACGCGGTGCTGTCATAGCCGATGTTACAGGCATTACCACTATCAGTAACTTTCGCGCCGCTGATATCGCGGCAGGTGGTCAAGGTGCACCCCTCGTACCTAGAGTAGATGCATATTTGCTCAGTCATCCTCAAGAAGGGCGTTGTATTCAAAATATTGGTGGTATTGGTAATGTTGCTTACATACCACCTCGTCGTGACAACTGGCTAGAAAAAATTCTCGGTTGGGATACAGGACCAGGAAACAGCCTGTTAGATTTGGCGGTAGAGCATTTAACTGCTGGTGAAAAAAAATACGATGAAAACGGTAACTGGGCAGCCAGTGGCACACCTTGCCATCCATTGGTAGAACAATGGCTAAGTCAAGACTACTTTCATTTACCGCCGCCTAAATCCACCGGTAGAGAGTTATTCGGCGTTACTTACCTGCATCAGTGTTTAAAAGACGCAGAAATATACCAACTGAGTTCTGCTGACTTGCTGGCAACTCTTACCGAACTAACCGCAGCCTCAATTGTTCACAATTACCGCACCTTTTTACCGCAAATGCCACAGCAAGTATTTTTATGTGGTGGTGGTAGTCGCAATCTTTATTTGAAACATCGCTTGCAAATTTTATTACAAAATATCCCCGTATTAACCACAGATGAAGTTGGGTTGAGTGCCGATTTTAAAGAAGCGATCGCCTTCGCAGTTTTAGCTTATTGGCGAAACTTAGGCATCCCCGGCAACCTACCAACAGCCACAGGCGCCAGTCAAGAAGTTCTTCTAGGAGAGATTCATCAAAAATAGGGCATCGGGCAATTTTGTTGAGGGGGAAAGGTTAAAGGGGAAAGGGGAAAGGGAAAAGGAATTAATTCTTCATCTCCCCCACACCACGCTTCCCCCACTCCCCACACTGCGGCTATACTGTACTGAATTTGCACTCGGCAAGGATCGTACAATGTGGCTCATACTTTTTTATTAGAACCAGGACGCTGGACAATGCAAGGAAGTTGGCTGGAACAAAACGGAATGCCAATCAGCGTCAAGGGTATGACCTTGGTAGCTTGGAATCGAGATAACTGGTTCACAATGGCAACAAAGCTGATATTTATAGATAGCGATCGCTCTGACATTTCTTTCCTCTATAAAGGGCGTCTTGATGATGGAGAGCGTCAGTATACTTTTTTACTACAGCATAATATTTTGGGGCAGGTTGAAGGTGAAGGCTGGATTGCTCAAGATACAATTGTGCAGCGTTACTGGGTATTAAGCGATCGCCTACGTCGCAGTGGCTTTGAAACTTTACATCGAGTCAATAATGATAGCTACTACCTAACTAGTGGCATCCTTGCGGGTCATTTTTTAACTAGCACAATGGAAGCCAGTTTAGAGCGTCAGCCAACATAATTGGGCACTGGTTAGAAGTTTACATTTTCAGGTGCAATCCGGTGAGCGATCGCATCTTCGCAGAGCCTGTTCGTTAGACATTGCTTTGTTTAGCAATTAGCAGTATAAACACTGTTAACTTTGTAAAAATTTTCAAGTTAAAAATGTAAGTGATATATTCTTCCGACTTGTTTACCCAACCAGGAGCATTGAATGCCCGTAGGTCTGCCTGAATTTGTTGAAAATCCCGAAAATCGCTGCCCAGTTATTTTGTTACTCGATACTTCTGGCTCTATGTCCGGTCAGCCAATCCAGGAGTTGAATCGAGGGCTTGCGACTTTCAAAGAAGATGTACTGAAAGATTCTCAGGCATCGTTGAGTGTAGAAATGGCGATCGTCACATTTGGACCGGTGCAGCTAACCCAAGACTTCACAACCATCGACCAGTTTACACCGCCCAAGCTCGAAGCTAATGGTGCAACTCCGATGGGCGAGGCGATTGAGTACGCTTTGGATTTGTTATAAGCTCGTAAAACTACTTAGAAAGAAAACGGTATTCTATACTATCGCCCTTGGATATTTTTGATTACCGATGGAGCGCCAACCGATAGTTGGCACTATGCAGCACAACGGCTGAAAGAAGCGGAAACACAGCGCCGACTCTTGTTTTTTCCCATTGGTGTGCAAGGTGCTGATATGAACACCCTTAGACAATTTACCCCGCCAGAACGTCTCCCTATAATGCTGAATGGCTTGGATTTTCGTTCTTTATTCCTTTCAACTTGTGCCTGAGAGAAATATAAGTCGATGGTCTACCTGGGGTCGTCATGGTTCTTACAATTTGACAAGCTTGCAAAATGTTGATTTCTCAGCAGACGTTAGAAAAGTAGATGGTCCTAATAATGAAAATGTAAATTTTGGTCTAATTGCAAGACTTAACAATAGTAGCTTTTATTATTTGATGATTAATGGAAATGGAGGTCTTATATTTGGAAAACACCTCGGTCAAAATTGGCTCGACGAGGTAAAAGATATTAAGAATCCATTCATAAACATAGGTAACAGCACTAATCTCTTAAGAATAGTTTGTGATAACAATATAATTACTGGATATATTAATGATGAAATCATAGGAAGTTTTGAAGATAACTCAAATTCCCAAGGCAAGATTGGATTTATTTCCTCAGGAGGTGATCCTGATGGTGCTGCTGTGCAGTTTGATAATGCACTTGTTAAATAACATCAAACAATACTATTCAAGGATTATACCTACAAGTGACTCAAGTTTTTTATCTAAACGGTAGAGAAATTTCGAGTAAAGAAACCTTTTTAACAAAAGCTGCTGAAGCAATGAATTTTCCCGCTTACTTTGGTGTTAACTGGGATGCCTTTGATGAATGTATCACCGATTTACAGCTATTTTCAGGTAAATAGACCACGCGGTAGGGGCACAGCATTGCTGTGCCCCTACGACAGATGTGGTTCAAATACATGAAAACTGCTGTAACATGGTATCCGGCTTTATGTTATGTCTTATTGTACGATCGCCCTGATATCTTCGCCCAGGCTGACCCTACTCAATGGCAAATAGCACTTGACATTTTGCGCTCTGCTGAGGAATACTGGGCAGCAACAAACACACCGCTGGCTCTTTTTCTGCTGAATTAAATAACGCTCTTTTATTACTCTTGCCAGAGCAAATTTTAAACCCTATTTTCAGCTTAGTCCGCGTAGGCGGACTTTGTTTGTCTAGCCGCGACTTCCAGTCGTCAGGGCTTCTTCATCCTCAGCATCAATTTTACGGTAATATTCCTCCATTTCTGCATCAAGTTCACGGCGATCGGCTTCTATATATGCCAGCATCTCATCAAATTGCGGATCGTCCTTATATTTACCAGCAAATTTCATCCAAGGATGTTCGGCTTTGGGAGGTTCGATTTTGATAGAGACGATTTCGGCTTTAGCTAAACGCTCAGTCAAACGCTCATATAAACTTGTTAAAGCTTCTTCTTTAGTAGCACCTATGGCTTGACAATCTGGCAAACCTATTACCGTCGCAAGAACCCTACCATCTTCTTGATTTTCAATTAGCACATCGTAACTAAACTGAGACGGCTTTTTGCTTGGAGATGTCAAAAGAGATAAATTCATTTCTATTGTTTACCTCAAAGGTTATCTTGATTCTAACTTCCATAAAGATATATTACGCCGCCTTCTTACTGGGCAAAATAAAGAAACTTACTATTGCAAGATCCCTACAATAGCTTTCAATAAGTAATTTAGTAGCTTTGATCAACATGAAGATTGGGTAAAATAAATTAAAATCAAAGTTCGGAATAGTACCAAATACAAAAGTAAATATACTAATCGGTTTTTTTGATTCAACTTTCAAAGCCGTATACTTACTTGTCCAAGGTATAGGTATTACACCCAATTGTAGTTCTATTAAAGTCGAATTTTTTATGTCAGACCCCAACATTGGTCATTATTTGTGCAAACGTTACCAACTTCAGGAGTTAATTGGTACTGGAGCAATGGGTCGGGTTTATCGCGCTAAAGACGTTTTGTTGGGAGGGGTACCTGTTGCCGTTAAATTTCTCGCTTTATCAATTCAAAATGAAAAGATGGGATTGCAAGACCGCTTTGAGCGAGAAGCAAAAACTTGTGCTTTAGTTGGGCAAAAAAGCATCCATATTGTTCGCGTGATGGACTACGGCGTAGATGAGAATAATACCCCGTTCTACGTTATGGAATACCTCCAAGGAAAAAACTTGAGCCATGTTATCCGCAACCAACAGATCGCTTTACCAACTTTCCTAAGTATCGTGCGGCAAATCTGCTTGGGATTGCAATGTGCTCATGATGGCATTTTAGTTGATGGTAAAGTCTGCCCAATTATCCACCGGGATATTAAACCCAGCAACATAGTGGTGATTACTGACCCTAGTTTTGGCGAGTTAGTCAAGATTCTCGATTTTGGGATTGCTAAGTTATTACAGCCAGACAGCAATCGTACTAACTACTATTTAGGTACGCTGGCTTATTCTTCTCCAGAACAAATGGAGGGCAAAGAACTTGACAACCGCTCAGATATTTATAGTTTGGGTGTAATGATGTTTGAAATGCTCACAGGCAAAATGCCTCTAGCCGCAGCAACACACTCTTTTGGAGCATGGTATAAAGTACATCACTATCAACAACCGCGTTCTTTTACGGAATTTACTCCTTCATATTTAATACCAAAAGAGTTGGAGAATTTGATTATGAGTTGTTTAGCCAAAACAGTTAATTCGCGTCCTCAAAATATCGGTGAAATCCTCAAGGTTTTGGCATCCCTAGAACAAAGTTACAGTCAAAGCACTCAGCAAGATATCCAAGCTTCAACTAAGTTGCTTGCAGTTCCAGCCTCTTTCGAGCCGAAGACTAAGGTAGATTTGCTTTCGTCCTTCTCAACCGATGAACTCGCTCGTGTCACTTCTTGGCCCCAAAATAAACCGATCGCCGATATTGTTTTCCCGCAACCCATCGATGTCAATGGTAATCTTTGTCCGGCTCTGTGGGTAATGTTACCAAAACAGGAAATTCAAAACCGCTTAATCTGCACTCGTTACAATCAATTTCTTTTTATAATTTCTCCACACCCGATGCTGCTGTGGATTACCGTCATTTATAACCGCAAGCATGGCGCTAAATGGCTGCCTTATTATCTCGACCTTAAAACCAGTCTAGGTCAAGAAATAACCCGCTTACTGGGCAATACAGGTCACTATCGGCTTTTGTTCTTTACACGGGAGGCTCCACATAATTGTTCTCATATTCAACTTTCAAGCATCGCCCCCGCCCAACGCCAGCGACTTCAACAATGGGTCACAATTAGCAGCACACTCGTGTCGTCTGTAGAACCGCAAATTAGTAAAAATTTCCTAAAAAGCGAGTATGAAAAGATTAAGCCGCAAATTTTGGCAAAGCTGGAAGTAATTGATACAGATTCCCCCTTCGACTTTTCCGACCAAGTTTCAATCTGAGTGAATATTAAATTTTGTTAACAAAATATATAACTTGCGAGATATCGTTATAAAAAATATAAATAGTGAAGTTAAAAATCGATGAGCGCAAAGTGTGGTTGGATCTACGCAACATTTGCTCTCTTTGAGAATCCAGCGAATGAATGCAAGTGGAAACGTGTAATTTTCACTATGGGCGTTGCAAAACAAATCTTGTTAATTTGTTTAATGCACTGCAAAGCTAACCTAAAAACTACAATCAGTTGAAACTAGATACTTGATGTAGTTATAATAGTTTTCTGGTTGAGTTTTCGCTCTTTTAATTGTGTGATTTAAATTGCCTATCGAGTTGACGCCCCAAACATCCCCAGCTTTTTTCCTCCTTGGAACCCAGCAAGAGAAGGAGGTCGCCCACTGCGACACGAGAACTACTCTATGCCATAGCGGAACCGGAATCTAAGCCCCACTGGTGTTTGAGAAGCTCTTTATAAGTAGCTTCACGCACAACCATTTGTTCGTAAAGCTTAACCAAAAAGTCTTGAGCTTGCTCGTGGCTCATGTGCTGCACTTGAGTAGCAAAAGAGCGGATATTAAATTGCTGTTCGAGGGATAATTCGATTGGCTGACTCATAATTAACTCCAAAAGACAACGAATACAGGTTATGTCGTTTACAGAAGCCCTAATCGGTTAGTAGATGGACATGGAACTGTCGTGCATTTGTTCCTCCGTATTAAAAAATATAACAATTGTTTGACAGATTGCCCATACTCCTAGTTAGGTATTTTTTGAGTGATTTATCTTGGATCTAAACCTACTGATATATAACCCAAGTCTGTTGAAGCAGATTTCGGAAACATTCAGAGTTTTGCAGGTGGCAATGGTATAACTTCCTTTTTTCGTCCCGGAAAACCGGAGGATTAAAGGCTGTAATCGGGAATTATATTCGCTTACCAGAGAAAGTGCAAGATGTCAATTCACCAAATTATAGAAAATTAGCCTCTGAAGTTAATCCAGAGGCTAATTTTATTAGTATCAAATTGTCAAGAAAAAAAAAGCTCAAGCTGAACAAAATGCTGAGTATATGTACTAGAGACTGGGGATTGGGGATTAGGGAAAAGATTATTCACACGAATCTGTTTGTCCCCAGTCTCCAGTCCCCAGTAAAGAGTCCCCAATCCCTAGTCCCTTTCTTTGTCGAGTGCGACGATGACAATGGTGATGTTATCGTGTCCACCTTGTTCTTTTGCAGCTTCAACTAAAGCGATCGCAGCTTTGTCAATTAAAGGGCTTTGTTGGAGATAATAAGCAATTTTTTCGTCAATAAGTTCTTCTGTCAGACCGTCACTGCACAATAGCAAGCGATCGCCTGATTGAATATCCAATTGTCTCACATCAACTTGATGCAGGTCTTCACGCCCCAAACAGCGCGATAGCACATGACGGAATGGATGAGTGCGGGCTTCATCTGGGGTGATCTCACCAACTTTAATTGCCCGTGCTATCCAGGTATGGTCTTCAGTTACCTGAGCTAATTTGGAATCGCGGAAACGGTACAATCTAGAATCGCCAACGTGAGCTGCCCAAGGTGGTTCCCCGGAGCGAAAAATCACCGCTACAACCGTTGTCCCCATATCAGCGCGTTCTTGGTGATCTTGTTGATCGTGCAAAATCGCATCATTTGCTTGATTTAAAGCTGACTCTAGCAATTCTGGGCAAGGCTTAGAAGAATCCCAATTTGCCGACAAATATGCTTGAATTTCCCCAATAGCAATGCGACTTGCTTCTTCACCTCCCGCATGACCACCCATACCATCAGCAACTACAAAAAATCGCCCTTCTGGGTCAATATAGTAAGCATCCTGGTTATTAGAACGAATAAGTCCGGGGTCACTAACACCGGTAAAGTTAAGTTTCATAAAATTTTGCAACCAACAATTAATACATACGGTCATTACGGTCGAGGCGTAAAAGCAGGCGAATCAGTACTACTGAGACTCCGGCAGCAATTAAACCAGGAAGCAGCGCTAACCATACATAATGATTCACTAAGAGAATCGTAGCAGAAACAGTAAATCCACTGATAATCAGAGCATAGCTTATTCCTATCTGAATATTGCTTTGTCGGCGCAGCAAACGATCTGTTTCAGGCGATCGCACGCGTACCCGCACATCTCCCCGTTCGAGTTTTTCTAACGTATCTTCTAATCTACGTGGTAGTCCCAATGCGGTACTACTGACTTGAGCTGCTTGCCGACTTAATTCATTGAGAAAACTATTGCCATCATTACCATTCATATTCGTCATCAGCTGCATTGCGTATGGTTTGGCAACTTCCATAAAGTTAAAGTCTGGGTCTAAACCCTTGCCGACTCCCTCTAAAGTAGAGAAAGCACGCATCACAAAAGTGAAAGTTGCGGGAAATCTAAATGGTTGATCGTAAGCTATTTCATAAAGATCGTCACTAATTGACGCCACAGACTGATTCTCAAAAGGCTGATCCATGAAATGATCCAGCATATACTGGACACTCCGTCGTATCGGTCCCATATCATCCACTGGTGCTAATGCGCCCAAATCGATGAGAGACTTAACAACGCGATCGCCATCTTTAGAAGCAATACCAAACAACGTTTCCATCAGTCCATCACGAATGTTGGACTTAATCCGCCCCATCATCCCGAAATCGTAGAAAATCAAAGAACCATCCGGACTGACAGCAATATTGCCAGGGTGAGGGTCTGCGTGGAAAAAGCCATAATCAAGCAGCTGGTGCAGATAAGCTTCCGCACCTTGACGTGCCACAGCTTTGCGGTCTATACCCGCCGCTTCTAAAGCTTCGTATTGACTTATTTTAATACCTGGGAGATACTCTAGAGTCAGTACTCGCGGCGAAGCGTAGCGCCAGTAAACTCGCGGCACCTTCACCCAATCGTAGGCGCGAAAATTGCGGCGAAAAGTATCGGCATTGCGACCTTCATTGAGATAATCAACTTCTTCCCAAAGAATGCGGCAACACTCTTCGTAAATACCGAGCCAATCTCGTCCGCGTCCCCATTTTGGATGATTTTGAAAGTAACGCGTAATGCCCTTGAGAATTCTTAAATCAATTTCAAAAAGCTTTTTGAGTCCAGGACGTTGTATCTTGACAACAACAGATTCCCCAGAATGCAAGATAGCTTTATGAACTTGTCCCAAACTAGCAGCAGCTAAAGGAATCGGCTCAAAACTGTGAAAGAGTTCGGGAATTTTCTTGCCTAGCTCTTGCTCAATAATCGCTTCTACCTTCTCATAGCTAAATGCTGGCACTTTGTCTTGTAACTTTGCCAGTTCCTCGACATATTCCACCGGGAATATATCAGCACGAGTCGAAAAAAGTTGTCCAACTTTAATAAAAGTTGGACCCAAATCTAACAGGGTAGTGCGAATCCAAATCGCTTGTGCCTTGCGTCTTGCAGCTTGCTTTGCCTCACTTACTCCACCTGAATAACTCCAGGATTTGTTATAAAGCCAAAGCCTCAACATCAAAGTCAAGACAAAACCCCAAATGTCTACAAAGCGCCGTCTACTAGAGTAGTTATCGCGATTCCAACGGTATGCTTGATCTGAATAACCCTTTTCCATATGCCGTGTATACCGCTGGTTTTTGACTGAATTACCAGGAAGAAAAGACACTCTGATTCCTAAACTGTTTTTAATAATTGTTAGTGGGAGCGTTGTTGAGTTCTTGGTTGTTGGTTGTTGGTTGTCCTAATAACTCCTAACTCCTAACTCCTAACTCCTACCCAGCAAAATTGCTGCGATATCGTTGCAATTCGGCTCTTAACAAGGCAATATCTGCTCTCAACTCATCAATCGTTGCTTGCACATCAACTGAGGTTGAACCGGTTTGTGTGCTTCCTGTGGTGTATGTACCAGCACCCGCTGCTTCTGCTGCTTGATTTGCCCGCTCTATAACTTCTTCTGTAAAGGAGCGCAGCTGCTCTCTGGCTTCGGCATCAAATTTACCAAGTTCACTCAAAGCGTCGGTTATAGCGACTTCTACACGCTCATTCAGGATATCCGCTACCGCTCTACCAACGAAAAAGGCTTGCACAAGGGGGTTACTCATAAATTTTTGTTACGCTGTTCCGCAAGAGAATTATAGCTTGCCTGTCTACTTTACTGCTTCTGCTTTTAGTACTGGGCTTTTGCGGAGCGAGAGATTTAGCGTTGGAAATTTCTGTTGAACATAGCATTGCTCACCAATTACCAGAGTGCAAAGCTTATTTATATCCTGATGGTTGAGTAGAAGATATGAAAGTAAATAGATGTTATAAATACTTATATACAAAAATAGTATTTATACAAAACCAATGAATAAGTGCGAATCTCCCACAAAAAAAGAGCTGCGCTAGAACTCTTGGAAGAGAAAGATGCGATCGCTACTTGATTTCTATTTACGGAAAAGTAACATTTCACACTGTTGTATTTATAGAATAACTTTCAAGGAGAGTAGTAATGCTGGGTCTTAGCGAAGGTTTAATTCTAGGTAAAATTTTAGCAGGCATTTTATCAGATATTGTCAAAGATATTGTCAAAAGTAATACTGAATCGGTAGTAAAAGAAAAGTATACAGATTTTATTAAGCTTCAAGGTAAGTTCGTCAATTATCAACTAGAAAAGGCTTTGAGGCGTTCTTTCGTCTTAGCACAATATAGCATTGCCTCAGAGTGCCGTCGGGAACTTGTACAGTCGTCTCGCATGGTGTACGGACGGTCATCGCGTCTTGGTACATTAGAACATGAAGCTGATATCCGCTTGCTAAACAAGAAACTCAAGCAGCTGAAAGAGGAGTTAAACAAAGTCAAGCAGTTAAAAGCGAATGCGACACCAATTGAATCCCTAAACGACTTGGGATTACTTCTGACAGAAGAAGGTAAATTAGACGAGAAGCGTGTTGACATTAAAAATAAGCTCCTAGCAGAAGCACTTGTAGATAACTCTGTTGCTTGCTATAAAGCGAAAGTGGAAGCCAGCTTACTAGAAAGGATATGCGCTTATTTTGCTTTTGAAATTAAGACGAATCCATCTGTACGCGATATATTGCAGACGCAGCTGCTAGCCCAAATAAACTTAAAATCTGAAAACTTAGAAAAATCGTTACTTGATGTGGCGCAAGCCGTGCCAGATTTGGTAAATAAGTTGGATAATTGGTGGGTAGCTATCCAGTCTAATTTGGATAAAATAAAAACTTCTTTAGAGGATTTGATGGAGATTGTAACAGGAACGGCGAAGACTGTCGAACAAATTGACGACAAGTTAGATAAACTAATTGAAGCTAAATCGCCTTTACCACCCGCTATCTATGTAATTGTCATACCTGGCAATCTCAATGAAATTCAACCACAACTGCCATCAATTGTAGCTCGTCTTCAACAAGCATCAGGAGATGTTACGGCAGAATTAATAGATATCAAAAAAGGTAGTGTACTGCTTTTCTTTGAAGGTTCACAAGAAGGTTTTGAGCAATTAGAGGTGTTGTTTAGAGATGGAGAACTTCAGCAAGTATTGGATTGTCCTGTTGAAGCTGTAGAGTCTATCGCTAACAATACTTTTGTTTTTGTCAAGCAACTGAGTGTGAATTTAAGCCAATGGCTTGATAATGTTATTGACACTAGTTGGCGAACAGTGGAAGATGTTTTGGGTACACAAAGAGCCAATCTAGTTTTTGCTGATAGAGGTGCTGCTGGTGTTGTTAGGGCAATTCCGATTGATGTAGGGACAGAATCTACAGGTGTATCGCTAGCCTTAGTTGTTGAGGTCATACCGACAATAAATGGGGAAAGAGACATACGTCTACAAGTGCATCCTACTAACAATCAAACTTTCCTCCTTCCTGGTATTAAATGTATTGTGCTTGATACATCAGGAAAAACTCTCCTGGAAGTTGAAGCAAAAAATACTGATAGGTGGATTCAACTAAATATTAATGGCAAACCTCTAGAGCAATTCAGCGTGCAAATTCAGTTGGGTGATGTCACTACGAAACTGAATTTTGTGATTTAACTGCCTGCAAGGAGATGGCAATGGGCAAGCTAGTTGTGATCAAATTAGTAGAGGGCAATTTTGAGACTGGTTTTTCTGTCTCCTTGCAAATTTGGACAGAAGGCGATCGCCAATGGATTGCTTCTGCCAACGGCAAACTGTCTCCAGCTACAGAGTTGCATGAACATTATACGCTTTGGCAGTCGCATTATCGCAAGCACGTATCGGGCAGAAATTCTACTAGAATGACCGTTACGGGAGGTACTGACGCTACTATCATCAGTGATATTAAAAAAGCCAGCAAACAGTTAAAGTTGAGTCTTAATGACTGGCTCAAAGCTGATTCTAGTTTTAGTCACATCCGAGAGAAATTGTTCCAAAACTTAAAGGATGAATCTGAGGAAATTCGGGTCATATTTGAAACTGAAAATCTGGAATTACAACGTTTGCCGTGGCATCTTTGGGATGATTTTTTTAAGCATTACCATCGAGCTGAGGTTGCTTTGTCTCTACCAGTGAAAAAAGGGCAAATAGCGACTAACACCGATAAAGTCAAAGTTTTAGCAGTTTTTGGTAAAGATACTAGAATTAATACTCAAAAAGATTGGCAGATGTTGGAAGAACTATTAGAACGAGATTCCAATGCCTTGCTAATCGCTTTAAATAAACCTAAATTAGACGATTTATGTGACCAGATTGATAAACATAAACCCCAGATACTATTCTTTGCTGGTCACAGTCGCAGTGAAGATGATGGAGAGAGTGGTTTTATCGACCTTAATGACGAGGAAAGTATAACGATTGATGATTTAGAACCTGACCTGAGAAAAGCAGTTAAGCGGGGTTTGCAACTGGCAGTTTTTAACTCTTGTGATGGGTTGGGAATAGCACGGCAATTGGCACAGTTGCACGTTCCAAATATTATTGTTATGCGAGAGCCTGTGCCGGATCAAGTAGCACAGATGTTTTTGCAACGTTTTCTAGAAGCATTTGCACAAGGAAAGCCTTTACATCTTGCAGTGCGGAGAGCAAGGGAAAAGATAAATCGTTTGGAAAATCAATTTCCTGGTGCTACTTGGCTGCCAATGACTTTTCAGAATCCGGCAGAACCACCGTTAACTTGGCGATCGCTTGGTGGTGTGGAAATAGGGAAGCAATCCAATCAGCCTAATATTCTGGGTGAAGAGTCTAACATCGCTAACGAAGGTTCGATAGTTTGGCTGAATACTGAAGTCGGCAGCTCCTCCCCGCCAACACCACCGCTAATAAGGGTGCAGAAAGTTACAATTATTTGTAACAAAGGTCATCAAAATTCCTCTGACAATCGTTTTTGCATCCACTGTGGTGAGGCTTTAAATCAGCAGTCGATAAAACTTTCAATTACTTGTAGTCAAGGACATGAAAATTATCCTACTAACTCTTTTTGTAGTTACTGTGGTGAATGTTTGAAAGGGGTAACTAATCTTATTTTACCTACTACTCAGCCGCAATTACAAGTAATTCAGCTTAAAACTGGGTTCCCAGCACTACCACCAGCACCAGCAACAGCACCAGCACCACCTACTCAAAACAATTCGGAGACTTATAATACTACCAGAGCCGCAGTAATAGGAAGAGGAACCCTATTAAATGAACGCTACAGAATTATACAAAAATTGGCTGAAGGTGCATTTGGTCAGACTTTTATCGCAGAAGATATAAATTTACCAAGCAATCCTCGATGTGTTGTGAAACAACTTAAGTCTATGAGAAACGATCCAAATTTTTGGAAAGAGGCAAGAAGATTGTTTTTTACAGAAGCAGAAGTTTTGGAAAGGTTAGGAAAACATGATCAAATTCCGGGCATTCTAGCTTACTTTGAGGAAAATCATGAATTCTATCTAGTTCAAGAATATATTGAAGGTCAGACTTTAAGTGAAGAAATTTATCATGGTAAGCGGTTAGCTGAAACTCAAGTTATTAGAATTTTGCACGACATTCTCAAAATTTTGGAGTTTGTCCATCAGCAAAATATTATCCATCGCGATGTAAAACCCCCAAATTTAATTAGACGCAAGCAAGACCAAAAGTTAGTTTTGATTGACTTTGGGGCTGTAAAGCAAGTTGAAAACTCAACTATTGAAGATACTATTGTGATTGGTAGTTACGGCTATATGCCTAGTGAGCAAATGGCAGGTAGACCATATTTTAACAGTGACATATATGCTGTAGGTATGATTGCTATCCAAGCACTCACTGGAATATCACCTCAGCAACTATGGCAAAATTCTAATACAGGTGAAATAATTTGGCGAGACAATGCACAAGTTAGCGATGAACTAGCAGCTATTTTAGATAAGATGGTGTGCTATGACTTTAAGCAAAGATATCAATCAGCTACGGAAGTTTTACAGGCTTTGAAGGATATGCAAATAATTGTGACTTCACCGACTGTCATTACTCCTAATCCAACAATTATATCTGGGCTGAAATCATTTTTGAAAGGTTTCAAATTATAAATATAACCACTGTAATTAAAAGTAGTTAATAGGATACGATCGCTTTCCTACTTCACGCGCAGATAATGTTGCAACAAAAATTCTTCAGCAGAAGCGCGATCGCATATAACTTGTTTATTTTGATATTTATATGATATAACTTTAAATTAACTTAAACCAACCAGGAGATTATTTATATGTTTTACAAAGCAAATATTATTATAGAAAAAGATGAGGATGGATATTATGCTTATTGTCCAGAACTTCCAGGATGTCAATCTCAAGGAGATTCTCTAGAAGAAGTAAGAGAAAATATCAGAGAAGCAGTTGAACTTTATCTTGAAACTTTATCAGAGTCAGAAAAACAGGTACTTTGAAACTCCAAGAAAGCCAATGTCATTCTGAGCGCAACGAAGTGGAGCGAAGAATCTCAGCAAACGTGAACCAAAATGAACCAATATTATGTTTACATTCTGACTAACAAATCAAAAACTCTCTATATTGGTGTCACAAATAATCTTGAGCGCCGTATTTACAAGCATAAACAGAAACTTATTTTAGGATTTACGCAAAAATACAACCTGAATA
Organism: Nostocales cyanobacterium PMM_0081; assembly: GCA_949127805.1. GTDB lineage: Bacteria > Cyanobacteriota > Cyanobacteriia > Cyanobacteriales > Nostocaceae > Hassallia. The sequence goes on along the minus strand of CASBQC010000413.1, from coordinate 1,565 downwards.
AACTCATTTACTATGAAGAAACTTCAGACATAAATTCTGCTATTTCTCGCGAAAAACAAATAAAAGGATGGCTGAGAGTAAAGAAAATAGCCCTCATTGAATCTGTTAATCCAGAATGGCATGACTTAAGTGATGGATGGTTTGAGAAGGATAATGATTCCTGAGGGTAAGCAGACATTGTAGAGATTCTTCGCTCCACTGCGTTGCGCTCAGAATGACAGTCATGTTTAATAACGTTGTCCTAAAAACTCTTCAGCCTCACTTTTATCCTTAACAACTCCATCCAAGGTAGCAGCAAGCAAATCATCCAACATTTGCTTAAACTGCGGTCCCGGTTTATACCCCAATTTCCTTAAATCATTGCCATTCAAAATCGGCTGAATGTTAGCCCAAACTGTCAAATATTGCCAAATTTTCCGCCTTACTACTCGCTTACTTCGCACCGCAATTAAAATTAACATTGGTAAGTCATACTTTCGCAGCAACTGCACTACTTGACTCGGACGCTGGAAAGCTGGTAATGATGTTATCACATCGGCTTCAGCCGATGTTAAATTTTCTAACCTTTTGATACTATCTTCTGGAAATTGCAGATTTTTTGCTACCTTACCGCGATATTCTGCTGCAAGGTGGGCGATGATAGCTTCTAAGCGCATTTGCCAGTGAATCAAACTTTGCTCAGTGTCAAATCGTCGCAAACAGCGTTCTAACAAACGTAATTGCCGTAATAATTCTTCATCTAACTTTAGCGTGGGATGGATGCATTGCAACGCTCCTAAGTTATCGAGTAACTCCAAAGCAGCTTGACAATAGGGTGCCTCTAAAATATGCTTTAATTCGGTTTTGAGTCGAGTTTGTAAAGCCGGAGTTTTGCTATTTTGTTGTGCGGTGCGATCGTAAATGCCACTGTTAATCGCATAACGAATATATGCTTCTGTTTGTGGTTCAATTTTAAATCCAAAACGCACTGCAAAGCGTACACCGCGATAAATGCGTGTAGGATCTTCGATAAAACTGTTGACGTGTAAAACGCGAATTTGCTTGGCTTGTAAATCTAGCAAACCGCCAAAGAAATCTAGTAATTCACCAGCGCGGGGAGAAGTTAATCGTAGCGCGATCGCATTAATCGTAAAATCTCGTCTATACAAATCTTGACGAATCGAACTCGCTTCTACTTCCGGATTCGCCGCCGGATAAGGATAAAATTCTGTTCTAGCAGTGGCAATATCAACCCATAAAGAATTCAATTCTGGGTCATTATGCCATAACAAAGCCGCAGTTTGAAAAGCACCATGAATTTCTAAACGTGCGCTCGAATAAACTTGCTGAAGCGTATGTGCTAATTCTACACCAGCACCCACATCTGCTGATTTGTGAAAGCCATCAACTACCATGTCAATGTCTTTAATCATCAAAGCACTTGCGGATTCTTCAGCTAATAGCAAATCCCGCACCGCACCCCCAACTAAATAAAGATGCCAACCGCGTTTTTCTGCCTCTTTTGATGCTATGCTAAGTAATTGCCAAAGTTGCGGCGCAAGTTTATCTTGCAATTGAGAAAGTTT
>CASBQC010000412.1 GCA_949127805.1 Nostocales cyanobacterium PMM_0081 | reverse complement strand
TATCAATATCATGTGATGCATTATGTAAAAACTGCTGATGGTAAATGGATTTTTGATGAAATTGAAGGTGATGCAACTTTATCATTTGAAACAATTGATTTTCAAATAGTATTGACCGACCTTTACGAGCAAGTAAATTTTGCGGAAAGCGACAAAGATTAAGCTGCTATCACTTTGGCGGAAGTGTAAAATTTAATATCAGTAATTAGGATAACGTCATTTAATTTGGCAAATACGACGCAAGAATGATGTCAACAAGTTGCGGAAATGGTAGTTTAATTTGGGTATCTATTATCTGACCATTATTTTGTCAGACAAAGATGAGTAGGTTAGTTGTTTTAAGCTTAGGACAGGGTAACTTAGAGGATGGTTTTCCAGCGGTAACAGTCCAGCTTGGAGAACAAAACAACCCTTACGGAATGAAGTTTACTGCTAGTTTGCCAGCTGCACCAGAAATTGTTGTATTATACCGCAATTGGCGATCGCTCTATTCACTTTTTCATCAACGTCTCGGTTTGCGTCTGAATGTCGAAGCTGAAGTTGACGACGATTTTGAAATTGAATCCGATTATATAACTAATGTTTCTGAAGTCGAACTTCAGGATTTATGCGAAGAGTTAGAAAATAGCATCAATGCATGGCTTAATTCAACGCAGTTTCACAAAATTGACCAACAATTACGCACGCAATTAGAACCATCGGCAGAAATTCGCTTTATTATTGAAACCAATGATAAACAATTGCGACATCTTCCTTGGCATTTGTGGAACTTTTTTACAGATTATCCTTGTGCGGAAGTCGCGTTAAGTGCAGCAGAATATCAACAACCGAATATAATTACCGCAAATAGCAGTGAAGAAAAAGTTAAAATTTTGGCTATTTTTGGTGATAGTCAAGGAATTGAAATTAGTCAGGATCGAACTTTTTTAGAAGAATTATCGCATCAAGCAGAAATTGAATTTTTAGTAGAACCATCGTTAAACGATTTAAACGATCGCCTTTGGAAACAAAATTGGGACATTCTCTTTTTTGCTGGTCATAGCTGCACTAAAGAAAAAGGATGGTTGCAACTTAATCAAACAGATAGTTTAACGCTGGATCAATTAAAGTATGCTCTCACGAAAGCGATCGCACGCGGTTTAAAGTTAGCAATTTTTAACTCTTGCGATGGTTTGGGTTTAGCGCAGCAGCTACAAAGTTTGCAGATTCCGCAAGTAATTGTGATGCGAGAACCAGTCCCGGACTTGGTAGCGCAAAAATTTTTAAAGTATTTTCTTTTTGAATTTTCTCGCGGACAATCTTTGTATGCAGCAGTGCGTAATGCAAGAGAAAGACTGCAAGGATTAGAAAATGAATATCCCTGCGCGACATGGCTACCCGTAATTTGTCAAAACCCTGCTGTAGCACCGATGATTTGGTCACAAGAGGCGAAAACGATTATTTCTACCCAAAAACAATCTTCAACTGACAGCGGCGAAATTCGACCCAAATCAGATAATTCATTAAAACATCGCCACCATAGCTTGTCAACGCTGTTAATTGCCAGTTTACTTGTGGGAACCTTAGTTATGGGAGTACGCTATCTAGGGATGCTGCAACCTTGGGAATTGCAATCTTATGACCATTTAATGCAGTTGCGATCGCCTGATGAAAAGCCAGATTCCCGTTTATTAATTGTCACAATTGATGAAGCAGATATTCAATATCAAACACAGCAAAAAATGAATCTGCGTTGGTCGCTATCAGACCAAGCATTCAATCAACTTTTGCAAAAACTAGACTCATATCAACCAAAAGCTATTGGTCTAGATATATACCATGACTTTCCATTTGACCGCAAATATCCGGAGTTAACCAGGCGTTTCCAACAGGACGATCGCCTGTTTGCAGTGTGTAAAGTTGCCGCGACCTTTGATGCACAGGATGGTGTTCCTCCACCACCTGAAGTCCCAATACAACGCCAGAGTTTTAGTGATTTTGTCGCTGATGAAGGTGATATCGCTCGTCGTCAACTTATACACTTAACCCCGCCAACAAAATCACCGTGTGTGGCAGAATATTCTTTTAATTTTCAGTTAGCACAACATTATTTGAACGCACAAGGTATTATATGGAAAATCAATTCAAACAAAAATTTGCAAATTAACGATGTAGAATTTAAGCAATTAAAATCCCACACTAGCGGTTATCAAAAATTTGATGCATCCGGTTATCAAATATTGCTTAATTATCGTTCTTTACTTTCTCCACAAAAGATTGCTCGGCAAGTAGCTTTGAAAGATATTTTAAGCGATCAAATTAAGCCTGAGTTAATCGAATCACTGAAGCATCGCATCGTTTTAATTGGGGTTACAGCATCAAGCAGTTCTGATTATTGGAAAACTCCCTACAGTAACAACGCAGCAGACAATGATAGGCAAATTCCAGGGGTATTTGTCCAAGCACATACGATTAGCCAGATTCTTAGTGCAGTACTTGACAAAAGACCTTTATTGTGGTGGTGGTCTGGGTGGATGGAAACACTTTGGGTGTGGGGATGGTCATTGTTAGGAGGAATCATCAGTTGGAAAATTCAGCAACCAGTTTATTTAGGTTTAGCGATCGCCATATCGCTTTACGCAATTTTTAGCATTTGCTTTGGTCTATTTACACTCGCAGGATGGATACCACTTATCCCATCAGCATTAGCATTAATTGCAAGTGCAATTGTTCTGAAAATATTACCGCGTCCCCGTATAAAGAAAAAACATTTAAATTAGTAAATATGAATAAAAATAAATCTTTTCCAAAGCAGATAAAACTTATTTTGATTACTTTACTACTTAGTTTAACTACATCACAAGTTCAAGCAAAATCATTTAATAACATAGTTTCTATCAAACAAAATAAACCCACCGATCAGCAGTTTCCTGATGATGGTGATCCTACAGGTCGGCGTCGAGGAGGAACAAGCCGACGTGGTGATTGTCCTAACTTAAAAACGCCGTTGACGGCTTTAGTTCCTGGTGAGGAAACTAATAAGAAATCCTTCTTGGGAACAACAATCAGCGAGTATCCTAGCTTTTGGGTTTATATTCCTGAGTTAGCCAGCGATATCCGTTCTGGAGAGTTTGTCTTGCAAGATCAAGAAGGTAACGATATTTTGCGTACACCAATTACCTTAACAGGAAAACCAGGAGCAATTAGTATCAAACTGCCGCAAAATCCCCAATACGCTTTGAAGCCAAACTTGAAATATCATTGGTATTTTAATGTTTATTGTAGTCCGGATCAAAAGAGTTCCGTGTATTTTGTTGATGCGTGGGTGCGACGAGTGACACTAACTCCGCAACTTCAACAGCAGTTAAATAACGCAAAATCACAGAAGTACAAAGTTTATATCGCTAATAATATTTGGTATGATGCGATAAACAATTTAGGAGAATTACGCCGTAAGAATCCAGGTGCTGACAGCTTTGTTGAAGATTGGGCTAAATTATTAAAATCCGTCAATTTGTCAGAACTTGCACCAGCGCCAATTGTGCAAATTTATACCCCGAATAAATAGGTAGTTAGGGCTTCAGCCCTAAAAATCCCTTGTATAGCCTGTAGGATATATTACAATACCGTTCAGTGAAGCCCAAAACCCTCATGTAGAGACGCGATTTATCGCGTCTTAAAAGACCGATTATTTACACCAATAACCCTTAACACCAACCGTATTCGGATATATTAGACATCGACCGAATTTAAATATGCGTTATCCAAACCCCAAGAGACGCGATAAATCGCCGTCTCTACGTCTCTACATTGTTTTCCACTCCTATATCTATTAGACATCTCCATAAATTAATTAGACCTGTCCCAAACCCTTGTAGAGACGCGAAATTTGAGCCAGCGCGTTGCGGGGGTTCCCCCCCGTTGTAGCGACTGGCGTCGCGTCTCTACATTGTTTTCCGGAGATATCTATTGAATTACAATTCAAAATTTTCTCTAACACTAAGCTCATCCAAACTAACTTGAATGCTAAAGCGTTTACCTCTTTCACCTTTAAAAAGCTTAAGTTGAATGTAATTATCTTGACCTCTAGCTTCGACTTCCTGAAGAATATTCCCCCCTTTAGATAATAAAGTAACTTTGATATTCGTTGGCAAATATTTTTCTTTAGCCGTTGGATGCAATTGTATGGAAATAGATATTTTTTCTTCAGCTTCTTCGGTGATATTCACTAGTAGCGCTACAGTTTGATGACTTAGTTGTATCCCTAAGTCAATCAATTTGCCTCGCTTTGTCGCTACTTCAACATTCCTCGTGCTCAAAGCTAAATTGACTTCTGGGCTAATAAGTGTATCAATAGCTTGCCAACTTTCATCAATGACACCTTGTAACCATTGGCTTAATTTAGTTGTAGTTTCTTGTAGATATACAACTAAGTTTTCTTCTGCTTTTGTTTCTGTGGCTACAGGTAAAGCAATAGCTGTCGGTTCTAAAAAACGCGAGTAAAATAATAGGTGATTTGGTTCTGGATCAAATTCCGCTAACGGTAGCCGATAAAAACCATCTCGTGATTGTAATTTGAGAGTATAGTTAACTAATTCATCGTAACGCAAAAAGCCTCTAATTATTACTTCTTCTTGCTCTTCTAAGACTTCAAGTAATACATAAAAATGAGCAGCTAGTTCTGGTCTTTCAATGAAATCTACTGCTAAATTTACCTCTTCCTCAAGTATATTTTCAGTAGCAATTAGACAAAGTTTAAATTCACCAACTTTGAGATAGCTGATATTTGAATCACGCTTGATTGTTTGCTGGGTGATGCGTGTACTCAGCCATTCTTCAAAGCCAAGCAGTGCTAGTGCATTGAGATAAATTTGCCATTTATCAGCTTCGTGATTAACGCGTTCACGCAGTGTGCCGAAGGTATCGCTCTCAGCGGGTCTCTGACCATCGCTAATTTTTTTCGCTTCTTGAAAATGTTCTGCTTCTAACCAAATCGATTCGGGTAAAAACAATCTTATATCAGTAGAATTAAGCATATCTTTATTACTCATGCAGATTTGTTATTATTTATATTTTGGCGAAGTTCCTGTGCATATAAGCTATCCAGACTCCGGCTTTTTCCCCCTCTAATTTCTTCTGCCGCTTCTTGAAAAATTTCGGCATCAGCAAAAGCTTCAATTTGCTCAACCACAGTTTTGAGATATTCTATTTTTGGGGGAATTTCAGTTAGACCTTTTGAATGAGCCTCTGATAAAATTTTTTCTATAACTTGTTGTATTGTAGATGTGCGTACTTTGGAAAGTAACTCTCCTGGATTTAATATCCGTCTAGTTTGATCCCAACTTGACATTCCCAATTTAGGACCAACATCCTTTAAAGGCATCTGCTGACAGTAATAAAGTTGCAATCCCGGAATGAATTGATTAGCCAGAGGAGCATATTTTCGGCTTTTTTGCAACTCGCTTAAGCGATCGCTAATCTGTTGCTCTATTGCTCCAACTAATGCTAATTTGAGTTCCTCATGCAAAAACTCTATAATTTCCCGTTCTTCTACATCTAATTCATCTTGAGAATCATTAAGTAAATCCACTCTAGTTGTATAATTTCCTGTATCCGGGTCTTGAATTTCCAGAGGTTCTCGGTAACTCCAGATGTCATATTGTCGGAGTTGGGTTGCTACATGTTTGAGTTCTTTTGTCAACTCAACCGGGGTTTTAATTATGACACCTCGTTGCTGCAAGCTTTTTAACATTTCTTGCAGTTGGGCAGTGGAGGGATCAGGACATCTTTTTGCACCGGCTTGGCGATGATTTTGTCTGTCTCGACGATAAACTGAATGAAAGACTTCGACTAAATGGCGATCGCGTACAGATAACCTTTCAATCTGTTTCGGTCTAGCTCGATTCATCAAAGCCCAATCACTGAGATTCTGAAAACCAAACTCTGATAAAAAATCTTTAACTTCAGAATTTTGTTTAGTTTGCAAATATACCCAATTATCTAAGCTCATGCTTCTAGCATCAGCGTTATATGTTCGCAAAACCTCAACCGTAAAAAATTTAAAAGTTGATGTTTTCGCGATTCCGTTTTCATCTAAGATAAGTTGAGTTTTGCGATCGCTATCCAAGATAATCGGCGCCCTTCCATCATCATTCAGGACAAATGGCAGCAAATCTTTGTATGTAAAGGACTTGTCACCACTAAACAGACTATCTATTTTTTGACAAGCTTTGAGAATTGGTTCGCTAACATAGCACCGCAAACAAAATCCAGCTTTAGCGGAGTTAAAGCTGTAAAAATAGGATAGCAGAAAAACTTGCATCTCCCTAGTTTGGGAACTAGGAACATTTTGCTGATAAAATTCCTCGGCAATCGGAACTAAACTGTATTCATATCCTGCCCTTTGACTCTTAAGACTAATTCGGCAAATGTGCCAGTATCTTGATGTCGCACTCATAGATCCTGGTTCTCCTGATGTACGGTGACTTTTATGTATCTTTCTATGCAATAAATAGATGCCTGCATATTTAGCTTATGCAGCACCTATTATTTAGGTTGTCAATTCCAAGCAGAGTAAAGCTCAACAAAGTTAAATTACATCTGCCCTGAGAGAAGTTTATCAGGCGATCGTAGTCAGCGCTATCAGGAGCTTAATCTAACCCCAAATCTACACCAATGCGATGAGCGCAAGCAAACCCCGAAAACGCCACCGCATTCAAACCCTGACCCGGAAAACTACTATCCCCCACACAATAAAGTCCAGGAATATCTGTACGATTAAACGGCATTCCCAACAAACCCCGCAACTTACGTCGGGGAATTGGTCCATAAGTGCCATCAACACGACCTAAAAAACGCCGATGCGATCGCGGTGTTCCCACCTCTAAATAATCCAATCCCGCTTCTATTCCGGGAAAAATCTTCTCCAAACGGTCAATTATTCCCCACGCAGCTTCTTCCTTCTTCGTCTCGTATTCACTCGCTGATAAATTCTGCCAATCTGCAATCCAGTGCGGCGTGAAAGCATGAATTATATCATAGCCTGTCGGTGCTAAATCTGGGTCAAGCAGAGTGGGAATCGAAACAAAAATTGTTCCTTCTGCATCTGCCATTTTTCCCCAATCTTCCAGCAAAATGTGATGACATTCTGTCCCCTTCGGCAACACCGAATTTTTTACCCCCATGTGCAAACTGAGAAAACTGGGTGATTTTTTATAGCGCTGTTGCCACTTTTTGTCATTTATTGGCATTTCTTCTGCTGGTAGTAAATTTTCAAATGTATCCCAGCGTGTAGCATTAGAAACTATGCGTTTTCCCCGGTATATTTTACCGTTAGCGAGTTGCACACCTACGGCTCGTTGATTTTCTTGAATGATTTTTGTTACTCTCGCTTGATAGTGAATTTCACCCCCAGCTTTTTCAAGACCCTCAACTAGTTTTTGGGCAATTTGTCCCACTCCACCTTTAGGGTAGTTAACTCCTCCATAATGCCTGTCGGAGAACACCATTCCCGCATTAATCATCGGTGTCATGTCCGCTGGAACCACCGACCAGCAATAGCACTCAATATCGATAAATTTTAATAATTCCGGGTCTTTAATATAGCGTCGTGCGACATCTCCGGCATTTTGAGGCAGATACTTAGCTAAACCGAGACACGCTAATGGGTGCTGGAAAAATGACCGCAACAAATACCGAGGTTCTTCCAGAGACAGCAAATCCATGCGATTGAGGCAATTGAAGACTTTCCAACATTCGTCATAAAAACGACGAATCCCTTGTTTTTCGTGAGGAAATTTTGCAGTCAGGTTTTGCAAAAATTTATCATAAGCTCGATCAACTTTAAGAGAGAAGTTGTTGGGCAGATGATAATGAATCTGTACCAAGTCGGGAATTGTCTCTAAGCTGACATTTACAGTTTCAAGAGCGCGTTTTAATAAGTTGGTGGTGCCTAATTCGCCAAACCCGAAAATCATCGACGCTCCAACATCAAATTTATAGCCTTGCCTTTCAAAGTAACCAGCACTACCACCAGGAATTAAATAACGTTCCAGCACCAGCACTTTAGCACCCTTCGCGGCTAGCTGCGTTGCTGTCACTAAACCACCAATTCCAGAGCCAATGACGATTACATCGAATGAGGGAATGGGGAGTGGAGGAGTGGGGGAC
>CASBQC010000411.1 GCA_949127805.1 Nostocales cyanobacterium PMM_0081 | reverse complement strand
GTATAGTAACAAGCTAAAAAAATTGAAATTTTGTTGCAATAAAACCAATATTAGTTGTTGAAAATTAGAATTGCAAAAAATCCATAAGGACATATTGATTTAATACTCAGCAACTCCTATAAGAAGTATATTTTTAATTAGTTATCCCCGAAACTAAATTTGAGTAACTTCCAAAAGAAAAAGGAGTATCACAAAGTACTCAAATGTAAGTAACACAAAAAATTGTTGGTACTCAGGAACAAAAAAGAAGTGTTGAAGAAAGTTGTAATAATTGGGGCTTTTGCCCTACTGCTTCTAACTGGACTGACGGGTAATGCCTTGGCAGCACCCACAGATGTAAACGCGGCAATTAGTAGTGCTCAAGAATCTGCCGATACAGCATTTATGTTGATTTGTTCGGCACTCGTGTTGTTGATGACACCTGGATTAGCGTTTTTCTATGGTGGATTTGTGCGATCGCGCAACATCCTAAATACATTGATGATGAGCTTCGTGCTGATGGCGATCGTTGGAGTCACCTGGATTTTGTGGGGTTACAGCCTTGCTTTTGCACCAGGTAATCCCTTCATCGGCGGATTAGAGTGGTTTGGGTTGAACAATGTCGGCTTAGAAACAACGGATTATCTCAAAGGGACAAACCCGGCGGAAATGGTTTCTTATGCACCGACAATTCCCCACCAGGCATTCATGATTTATCAGGCAATGTTTGCCATTATCACCCCAGCGTTGATTAGTGGTGCGATCGCCGAGCGGATGAACTTCACCGCTTACTCATTATTTGTACTGCTGTGGTCTACATTTGTTTACTCTCCCCTAGCGCACATGGTATGGGCTAAAGGCGGATTTTTGGGCTTGTATGGTGGAATAAATGCCCTAGACTTTGCAGGTGGCACAGTCGTTCATATCAGTTCCGGCGTTTCTGCCCTCGTCGCTGCCATCTACCTCGGACCCCGGAGAACATATCCTGACCGTCTCAGCCCTCCTCACAACGTTCCCTTCATCTTGTTGGGTGCTGGCTTGCTGTGGTTTGGCTGGTTCGGCTTCAACGCAGGTAGTGCCTTAGCTTCTGGTGGTTTGGCTACAGCCGCATTTGTTGCCACCAATACAGGTGCAGCAGCGGGTGCTTTAATGTGGCTAATTCTGGAAAAAGTCTTGCGCGGTAAACCAACAGCAGTCGGTGCAGCCACAGGTGCAGTTGCCGGATTAGTTGGTATCACCCCAGCCGCTGGATTTGTCACACCTCTAGCTGCGATATTAATTGGTGGTATCACAGCCTTTGTTTGCTTTTATGCCGTCAGCTTCAAGCACAAAGTCAATATTGACGATGCCTTAGATACCTTTCCCGTGCATGGTGTCGGTGGGACAGTTGGAGCGATTATCACCGGAGTCTTTGCCACCACCACAGTCAACTCAGCAGGGAAAAATGGGTTGTTATTTGGTAATCCCGGTCAAGTGGTGACACAAATTATCGCCGTTGCGATCGCCTATGTTATTGCTGGTGCTGGCACCTGGATTATTCTCAAAATCTTAGATGTCACAGTCGGGTTGCGAATCAATGAAGAAGCCGAACTGCAAGGCATGGATATCAACGAACACGGTGAAGAAGGATACAACGAAGAATTCGGAGAGCGCATTAGTCTTACTAATAGGTAATGCAATTTCTGACTGCTGAGGATATCTTGAGCAGTCCGTTTAAAAGAGCGTGAAAGACAATATCCCCGACTTCTTAAACAAGTCGGGGATATGAAACTCGATATTTTGATAAATCTGCTCCGGATTGCTCTAATTCGATTTAAATCATCTAAAATCTGATTCAAAGAATTAGTAAATATCGCGCCTTGTGTCAACTCCAGCAAAAATTTTTCCTACCTGGGTATTTTTCTCCGTAGTAATCAACGGGATACTAATGTTAGCGATCGCCTTGCTAATTTTTCGACAGCAGGGTTTGACCGTTTTTTTTTGGTTTGCACATACTGCGACACCAGTCAAGCACAACACTCAACCCCAAACGGAACTGGGACATCGGCATAAACTCACTTATCCACAGTGGGTAGACATCCTCCAAAAAGAAGCTAAAGCAGCTGCCGAGAAACCTCCCCAAAATTTAAGCATTCTTGCAGGAGATTCTCTCTCATTGTGGTTTCCTACAGAGTTATTACCTGAAGACAGAAAGTGGCTAAATCAGGGAATTTCTGGAGAAACTAGCGACGGACTATTGAAAAGATTAGATTTATTTGACCGCACCCAGCCTCATACGATTTTTGTGATGATTGGCATTAATGACCTCATCCGGGGTGCAAATGATGAGACAATTTTAGAGAATCAGCAACAAATTATCACTTACCTGCGACGAGTGCATCCAAAAGCGCAAATTGTGGTTCAGTCGATTTTGCCGCATGGAGGAGAAGAAGCAACCTCGGAAAAACGAGAAAAACTCCTGGCTATTCCTAACAGCCGCATTCGCAAGCTTAATCAGCAACTGCAAGATATAGCCATAAAAACAAATGTGAAATATCTCAACTTGCATCCCCTGTTTACCAACAACCAAGGCAATATTCGTCCCGAATTCTCTACCGATGGCTTACACCTAAGTCCCCAAGGCTATCTTGTGTGGCGTTCCGCGTTGCAAATGTATACTCAGATTGAACTGGATAAGGGGGATAAGGGGGATAAGGG
>CASBQC010000410.1 GCA_949127805.1 Nostocales cyanobacterium PMM_0081 | reverse complement strand
TAATAATATATCATCTAAAATATCTGTAATTTTTTTGACATAAGCTTTAATTTTCTCGTAAAACTCTTGTTTTTTTTCTTCAGCTAATTTTTCGCTAGAACGGTGGAGTATTTGTGCAAAAGCTGAAATTGTATGTAGTGGATTGCGAATTTCATGAGAAGCAATTGAGATAAAGCGGGATTTGATTTCGTTGATTTCTTGCAGATTATCATTAGCAATTTTTAACTCTAAAGACAATTGTCGTCTTTGAAACAGCATTTCAACCCGCGCTTGCAATTCTACCTTTTCAATAGGAATGATAATCAACTCATCAATAGTGCGCCATAAATGACGAGTTACCATCCCTACATCTCGACGGGATGTAACTAATAGAAAAGGTAAAAATAATGGTTCTTGAGCTTTTTTAGTCGTTTGTAACCAATGACTGTATCGATCCAATGCTCTACCGCTTAAAATACATAAATCAAAAGATTGTTGCAAACTAGGCAATTCATCATCAGAATTAGGTGAAAATACTTCGTAACGTGTTTCCAACCACTCTGATAGTAAGCGGTGATTTTCTTTATGTTCTAGAAGTAGCAAAATCTTGCACATATTTAATCTCCCAAGAGACTCTTAATCAACGTCAGTAATTGTCGCATGACAAGCGGTTTAACCAGTATACTCCTTGCACCATGAGCAAGGCTTTGGAGTTGAATTGTAGCGCTTTGTTTAGGCGAGATAACCAAAAAGGGAATTTGTTGATTTTGCAGTTGTTCGCAGCGTTCCCAAATAGTGCGATCGCGCACCAGCAATATCTAGTATAACTAACTTAATTTCTGATAATTCGCTTAATTGGCGATCTAATTCCTCTAAACTACTAACACCGATGGTTTGATATCCTTGTTTAGTTAAAAATTGGTTAAGTAATTCCAGATTGCGGCTGTTGCTGTCTACGGTTAAAATCAGGGGTTTTTCGCTCACTTTTCCCCATCATAATCATCCGTCCATTCAGGAGTGCCGCTGAGAATTTTTCTAAGTTTGTTGAGTGGTTTACCTAGCTTGATACCGTAACGAGTTAGCTCAATTTCTCGCAAAGTTTTTTCAAAGTCAGACAAGCGTTTCTTTAAAACCCCGATCGCTTTCCGCATTTCTCCTTTAATTTCTAAATAGCGCAGGAAAATGATATTATCTGCAATGTAGCTGATCCCAACATCAGTTGCTCGAAATTCTCCAGTGATGTATTCCACCTCGTTAACGATAATCACCGTTACACCCATATTCTGCAAATATTTGCATAAAGCGTGCAAATTGTTAATTAAATTATCACCGCGCATCACTAATTTATAACCAGCAATGCTGTCAATCATCACAATCCGCGCTTGTCTCTCTTCTACCTCTTCACGCACCAAACTAGCGAATTCATCGGCGCTCAACTGCAATGGTTCGACTTGCACAATTGATAGGGTGCCAAATTTAATCATAGCGTGAACTGGAATATTAACGCCTTCAGAACGAACCACCAAAGTTTCTTCTGTCTCTTCAAAGGTGTAAACTACCGATCGCTCTCCTCTGCCAGCAGCTTCTTTCATAAACTGAAGTCCAATGGTAGTTTTGCCCACACCAGTTGGACCTGTTAAAATTGTCACCGTACCGCGCTCTAAACCACCGTGTAGCAGTTGATCTAATTCTGGTACACCAGAAGCAAGAGTCTGATTACTATATTCGCGTTTGTAATTTTCTGGTTCCAGACGGGGAAAAAGTTGCATTCCTTTATCGGTTAAGCGCACCGTATGAAAACCACTGTTAAAGTCAGAACCGCGAAACTTAGTAACTTGCAGCGTCCTGCCTTTGCTAGAATTATGCAGGTGAATCACACCATCGCTCATAAATTGTAAATCTTCGTCGGGAGCAGCTCTACTCGCTTCAGAAGTGAAAATTACCGTCGCACCACCTTCTAACAAATAGCGCATAAATGACAGCACTTGTTTGCGAAACTGGAAAGCGTCAGTAGACATGTAGCGAAACTGCGTGATTGCATCCAGAAACACTCGCTGGGGTTTAATCGTATCCAGAGACTCAATTAATTTTTGAGTCGTTGGTTCTCGCTCTACCTCAGCTGGTGAGAAAATATCATAAGTTTCCATTTGGGTGAAAAATTCCGCAGATGGGCTGAGATCCAAAAAGTGCATCGCTTCGGTGTTGAAACCAATAGCTGCACCATTACTTTTGATTTGTTCTGCCGGTTCACCGAAAGTTATATACATAGTCGCTTCATCGTTAGCTACACCCACTGAGAGAAAATGCAGCCCTAGTGTAGTTTTACCAGAACCGGGACCGCCCCGCACCAGATAAGCTCGACCGGGGATAAAACCACCATGCAGAACTTCGTCAAAACCGCGTATTCCGGTTGAGAGACGCTTTTGATTCATTTCTGAAAATTTCCATTAATAAACTCCACCTCAACAGTGGTGGAGTTGAAAAAAAAAGTTTGTACACACTAGATAGATACCATAAATCTTACAAACATTTATTTATCCCTTCATCTGGTTGGGAAATCCTCACTGTTGGTCAGGCTCAGATTGATAGAATTGAAGTAGTAGCACTATTGTGAAATCTAGCCGAATTAGAAACATGCCTTCAAGTTGCATTTCTGTTGAGAAAAAAAAGTTAAAAAATCCGCCTTTGTCACTTCACTATCTAGGCGATCGCGTTCTGCGTCAACCAGCCAAGCGCATTGCTAAAGTAGATGACGAACTTCGCCAACTGATACGCGAAATGCTGCAAACTATGTACAGCAAGGATGGCATTGGTTTAGCTGCACCCCAAGTAGCAGTTAACAAACAACTTATTGTCATCGACTGCGAACCAGAGAATGCAGCAAATCCGCCACTAATTTTAATTAACCCGACTATAAAACAGGTAAGCCGTGATATTATTGTTGCTCAAGAAGGATGTTTGAGCATTCCCAACGTATATATAGATGTCAAACGCCCAGAAGTTGTGGAAGTTGCATACAAAGATGAGAATGGGCGCCCCCGGACGTTGAAAGCAAGCGATTTACTCGGACGCTGCATTCAGCACGAGATGGATCACCTGAATGGTGTGTTATTTGTAGATCGCGTAGAAAATTCTTTGACTTTGAACGAGGAGTTATCCAAGAATGGTTTCTCCTATCAAGCTGTTAAACCAGTAGCATAAGGTAGTATTTGCCATGATGATGACTCCAAAAAGCGGACTGTTTTTAGCTGGTTGTTGCATAACAGCGATCGCTGGTGTCGGTTCAGTTTTTGAACTATCTTCCGGACAACCTGATTTAGGTATGCAAACAACCGCAATTATTTTGGCATTGAGCATTCCCCTCACCGGATTATTTTTCTTTGCCGCAGTGCGAGATACAAAGGCTAACATTAAATAAGCATCAGGTACATAAAAAGGTAAAGGTAAAAGGATGGACGGAATTTATTCTTTACCTTTTACCTTTTATTTTTTACTAGGCATTAGACATCTCCGAAAAAGAATGTAGAGACGTAGCATGCTACGTCTCTACAAGCATGCTACGTCTCTACAAGGGTTTCGGGTAACGCATAATTAATTTCTACACCTATGTCTATTGGGCAATTTTGTTAAGGGGGAAAGGGAAAAGAGAAAATGGAAAAGGTAAAGAATTATTACCAATGCCCCATGCCCAATCTCCTAAAATAGAATCATGCTTTCAACCCAAACTCAACTCCTGCGACTTTCTCAAGGGCAACTCAACTTACTAGAACGTTGTCCCCGTCAGTTTCAACACACCTATTTACAACAACTAAATTCTCCTTTAGATCCAAAATACCAAGAAGGGCAAACTCTAGGTAGTCGCTTTCACCGACTAATGCAGCAGCAAACAATGGGTTTGCCAATTGATAGTTTTCTGCAAGAAGACGCGCAACTAAAAAGCTGGATGACAGCTTTTGCGGATGCAGCACCAGAAATTTTAACTTCTGCCAATAGCGAAGCTTTCCGCGACAGCGAACATTACCGCACTCTGAGCTTTTCAGATTATCTGCTCACAGTTATATATGATTTATTGATTGCAGATAACTCAAAAGCGCAAATTTTCGATTGGAAAACTACTCCCAAACCGCCAAATAAACGCTATTTAGAAAAAAATTGGCAGACACGTCTTTATATGTACGTATTGGCTGAAACTAGCGAATACCCACCAGAAAATATTTCTATGACTTACTGGTTTGTCCAATCTGAAGGTAAACCGCAAAATATTAAGTTTAGTTACAATACCACCGCACACGAACAAACAGCAAAGAAGCTGAATCAGCTATTAACCAAGTTAACTAATTGGTTAGAACGTTATCAACAGGGAGAACAATTTCCGCAAGTAGCTTTATGTAACAAAGCTTGTGAATATTGTCAGTTTGCGACTCGATGCGATCGCGATCGCACACAAACCTCTGCCGATGTCATATCTGTGGCAAATTCCGCTTCTAATATAGACAACGCCTTACTCAATCTCGCTAACATTCAAGAAGTATCTTTATAAAGGCACTGGGGATTAGGAAGTGAGACTGCAAGTTATATCATGACAGGCAAATCACACATACTGTAGAGACGTAGCAGTGCTACGTCTCTACGAGGGTTGCGATATTTTTATTAATGTTAATTATCAGGACATAATATAACAACTATCCACTAACCACTAACACTTAACTAAATTATTATATGAACTCTGATGATTTTGATGCGGTTTATGTCCGCGAATTAGGAATTGATGACATTGCCCCCGTTTATCACTTGGGGGAAAAGTTATTTACCAGCGAGTTATACCCCTATTTATACCGTACTTGGGATGAATGGGAAGTGATTGGACTTTACAACACAGATCCAGAATACTGTTTAGTTGCAGAAATTGATGAGCAAGTAGCCGGATTTATTTTGGGAACTATCATCACCAAAGCATCCTGGAATTACGGCTATATTCTTTGGCTAGGAGTTAATCCTCAATTTCAGCGTCGGGGAGTCGCAGACAAGCTGGTTGATAAAGTTGTCGCACGCATGATTGAAGATGGAGCGCGGTTTATGTTAGTAGACACCGATCCGACAAATACACCAGCGGTAAAGTTTTTTAACCGCAAAGGTTTCGGGAATATCCGCCAGCATGTTTTCTTGTCGATGAATTTAAGCAAACATGATTATTATGGCAGACTAATTGATTATGAGCATCAAAAAGCAGAAAGAGCAGGTTATAGGCGATCGCGTCCTGCTATTCGTCCACGCAAAGCTGATGGAATTGCCAGTGAAATAGTCCTCAATCCCCTTGTCAACGAACCTCAAACAACCGACGAACAAAGTCCGATTTAAGGCGAAAATATAGAAAACGCGGAGTTGTAGAGACGCGATGTTCCTCGCGTCTTTTCACATTATTAATTTTTAATTTATTTAAATGCAACAGCAGTGGAATCTGATCGCAACTGAACAACCACCAGAATGGTTTATCGAAGCGGTAAACCATTATATCTCCAATAAAAGGGGACATTACGCAGCGCAATTATTATGGCAACGAGGCATCCAAGATAAATCACAACTGGATAATTTTGTCAATCCTCAAGCTTATCAACCCGCGAGTCCCTTTGAGTTTGGCGAAGAAATGCTGTTAGCAGTCAGACGTTTGAAACAAGCGCGGGATGAACAGGAAAAAATCGTTATTTGGGGAGACTTTGATGCTGATGGTATCACCTCTACTGCGGTGCTGTGGGATGGTTTAGGACAGTTTTTTTCACAGAATACGCACTTAAATTATTACATCCCTAACCGGATAACAGAATCCCACGGATTGAATATTCAAGGTATTGATAAGCTGGCAAAACAAGGTTGTAAATTAATAGTTACTTGCGATACAGGCAGCACAAATATAAGTGAAATCATTTATGCTAAAGAGCAAGGCATAGATATTATTGTTACAGACCACCACACATTACCCGCTGAACGTCCACCAGTCACAGCAATTATTAATCCCCGTTATCTGCCAAATACACATCCATTATTTCATCTTTCTGGTGTGGCGGTAGCTTACAAGTTGGTTGAAGCGCTTTATCAAAGTTTACCCAAACCTCAACAACCGCTAGAAGATTTATTAGATTTAGTGGCAGTGGGATTAATTGCGGACTTAGTGCAGTTAAGTGGAGATTGTCGTTATTTAGCGCAATTGGGAATTCAAAGATTGCAAGAAGACTTTAAACATCTTCCAGCAACGAGAAGGCGTCCGGGGGTAGGGCGATTATTAGAATTATGCCAGAAAAGTGGCGATCGCCCCACAGATATTTCCTTTGGTTTGGGTCCACGAATCAACGCTGTTAGCCGTATTCAAGGCGATGCTTCTTTTTGTGTAGAATTATTGACTAGTCGCGACGAAAAGCGCGTAAATCAACTAGCAGAAGAAACAGAATTAGCAAACTCACGACGCAAATCTTTACAGAAAGACGTTGCTCAACAAGTAACCCAAAAGCTTGCCCAGTTAGACTTATCAACCACCAGCGTCATCGTTTTAGAAGATCCTCAATGGGCAGTTGGTGTCTTAGGTTTAGTTGCAGGGCAAGTAGCACAAGACACAGGACGACCAACAATTTTGTTGAGTACAGAGAGTGTGGGAATAGAAGACAAGGAAGACAAGGAAGACAAGGGGACAATTCTTTCCCCCCCTCCTCTAGCAAGAGGTTCTGCTCGTTCGGTAAACTCAGTTGACTTGTATCAATTAGTAAAAGACCAAGCACATTTATTACATCGCTTTGGGGGACATCCCTTTGCAGCGGGGTTGAGTTTGCCGGTAGAGAATATTCCTTTATTTACAGAAGCGATTAATCAACGCTTGCGGCAAACTTTAGGTGGGGTAACTCTGACACCAACAATACAAGTTGACTTGGCTGTAACGGTAGCAGACTTGGGCAAAGAGTTATTTAATGAACTGAAATTACTTGAACCGTGCGGAATGGGAAACCCTGTACCGAAACTGCTAATTGAAAACTGCTGGTTTGAAAATTCTTGGAATCGCAATCAGCAAGATTCGCGGGGGAAAAAGGTACAGTATATTAAAACAGATTTTGAGATTCGGGATGATTCTATCAGAAGCGGTTTTCCTGGGATTTGGTGGGGACACTACAAAGATGAATTACCGATGGGAAGGTGTGATTGCATCGCGGAATTAGATTACAACACCTTCAAAAAACGCTATGAAATCAGATTAATTGCCGTGCGAAGAAGTGAAAGTTCCACATTGCAGCAGGTGGTTAACTCCTCAGCATTGATAATAGACTTGCGAAATGTAACAACTCAAGAAGACTCAGCGCTTTTAGTTAAAGAGTGCCCCACAAGCTGGGATGATTTAAGAGCGTGGTTAAGGCGATCGCTTTACAATCAACAACAACTAGCGATCGCTTGGTCGAAACCGGAAAACCAACAACCTGAGCAAATTTGGCTTACCCTTGTGGGAATTGCTAAATATCTCAGTCGCACAAATCAAACAGTTACTCGCATACAGCTTTTAGAAAAACTCGGCATTAAAGACCAAACGTTGTATTTTGGCTTTAAAGCTTTAAAATGCTTAGGATTCACAGTTACTCGACTTGATCGCAACTTGCAAATCAGCTTGCATTCTACCAGTGTTGCAGAAACTCAAGCCGATGCTGCTGTTGAACAATTTTTAGCCGCAGTCCGAGAAGAACAATTTCAGCGCAATTACTTTGCCGAAGTGCCTTTATCTACAATTATGGCGATCGCGAATAGACCTCTTTCTTAGAGAAGACGCGATAAATCGTTTAAATGTAGAGACGACGAACAAGGCAAACGTTTATTAACACCAAAAGAACGGGTTAAAGTCTTGGCAGAACGTCTAAAATCCCTCGGTGTAGATCCAGATTCTTTGCTTTAGAATGTGCTTCTGGCTGAATTATATCGGCTGCCAGCTACGACAACCAACACACAAGTCTAAAAAACTGGTGAACGAGTCTCTGAGGTAGGTGAACGAGTCTTTTAGGTAGGTGAACGAGTCTTTTAGGTAGGTGAACGAGTCTTTTAGGGAGATGAACGAGTCTTTGAGGGAGATGAACGAGTCTTTGAGGGAGATGAACGAGTCTCTGAGGGAGATGAACGAGTCTCTGAGGGAGATGAATGAGGCTTTGAGGGAGATGAATGAGGCTTTGAGGGAGATGAATGAGTATCAAAGACTCTTTAATCAGGTTCAAAGACTCTTTAATGAGTCAGCTTAAGGCAAAATAGGCGGATCGCTTACACCAATTCTTCAAAATAGGCAACAGATGCCAACCTGAAAAGCCAAATTACAGGAGTTTTCATGTATTTGAACCATATCTGCCGTAAGGGCACAGCATTGCTGTGCCCCTACATCGTGGTATATTTACCAGAAAATAGCTGTAAATTTCAACTTTCTTAATTACGAATTACGAATTACGAATTAAATCTTGCACTCTCGCTACCATTTGCCTAACTGCCTCAGCATCAGGAGATTGGATACGCTGCAATATCTCCAAGGCTGGCTGCAAATAATCTAGAGCTTTATTATAATTGCCTTGTTGTTCTGCTATATGTCCTAACCACCACAACGTATTTGCCTTAGTTTGAACATCACCAATTTGTTCAGCGATAGCAAGGGATTGTTGATAAAGGGCGATCGCTTCTTCTATTTCTCCGGTATTGGCTTTGAGTCTCCCCATTTCGTGCAACGTCGCTGCCTTAGTTTGAACATCACCAATTTGTTCAGCGATAGCAAGGGATTGTTGATAAAGGGCGATCGCATCTTCTATTTCTCCTCTATTGGCTTTGAGCATCCCCAAACAGTCTTGGGCGATATCTTCCGCACTTGCATAGAAAGCTTCACCTGTTGCCGTTTCTGTAACAAAGCGCGGTTGCCCATCTTGTAGAGTAGCATGACCCGTCAGGTGTAAAACATCAAAATAATCTTTGCCGTAACCATCGACTAAATAACCCAACTCCGACAAACAGCCGCTTTCTTCCACCGTCAAAGCTAAAGGTTGCCGCTTTGTGGCTTCCAGAATCCGTGCTTCCTCTCCCTCAAAATCCAGCACAGGTTGGACATCCACCGGCGAAGTTGCCATAAACACAACTTGCAAAGCCCGGTTTTCTGGTTCCCCTTCAATGGTCAATTTCTTTACCGCACTATCCGACACCCACCGCACCGGGACAATAGCCGGGACTCGCTGCACCAAAAAGCTATTGCCATCGTGCAGCACTTCCCAAGGCAGATGATGTAGAGACGCGAAATTTCGCGTCTCTACAGGCGTGCTGATCGCTAAAACAATCCCCTCCCCTCGATACTTATCTAGCAAGGCTTGCAGAGCGCGATCGCTTCCATCCAACCAGTTATACAACCGCCGCCCAGTTACTTTATAATCCTCTGGAAAAGCCGAAACATAATAATCTCGCTCCGCCAACTGAATCAAATCAGCGATGTCTGTTAGAGGAAGCGATCGCTTTTCATACTGGTTAGGATTATCAATAAAGTAACGTAACTCTACGTAATTCCCGTCAACTTGCTTCAGGTCAAGATGGAGTGTCTGCACATTCTTGCTCTAAAAATTTGAGACTTCAGTATTTACCCCAAGTCTATCACCCGCATTTTCCTTTCCTCATCTCCCCAAATTCCCCTGCCGTTCGCACCGAAAACCGCGTTGCTGCCAAACTTGCATATTCACATCAGCTAGTCTAGTCACATTTGAACATTCTGGCTGTATAAATTGACTTAAACCTGCCCAAAATATACTGCGCGTTACATCCGCTCCCGTTTTCAACCAAGACTCACGATTACCAGGAATGCCTTTTTCCTCAACAATCACAGGTTCTACCCAAATACCATGAGCACCTAAGAGAATTTGTGCTAGCCATTTGGCTCTTGGTAAGTGAGTTGGGGAAGTAATAAGCATGACTTTATGCACTCCCAAACGGCGCAAAATTGGAATACCATAATAAAAATTTTCAAAAGTGGAATCAGCACAATGTTCTAACCAAACATTTTGTACAGGTGCTACTTCTCGTTGAAAAATAAGCCTTATACAAGGGTCTTGAGAACCGCGAGAAATTAAAATCGGCGTTTCGGGAGATTGTTTTGCTTGTTGGGCAACATAAATTTCTCTTGTAATGCTGCCACCAAGTACAAAAAAGCCATCTCCTGGCGAGGATGACGCATTGAGTAGGGTTATAGTGATAAAAATCAGCCAAATACCCAACAAAGCACATAAACTAAGAGCTAATTTTTGTAACATTTGCCACATTTTGTCGATTTTTATCCTATCTTCGATGAAAGTTTTTTTGTAAAAATACGTCTCATGACACACCCACTTCAAAGCTAAGAAAGGATATTGTCCGACAGACATACACTTAAGCAGAAGCTAGTGCTATCTTATTAAAAGTAATTGAGGATGAGAGGACGACACTAACAAGAGTGTCAATAATTAAGATTAACCTTCCGGAAATAGATGACAAACGGAAGGATAATTGTTAAAAACTAACGCAGTGCTCTAGCCGAATTTCAAGGGCAAAATTATGTAGGAATTGTAGCTTTGTAAGCACAAAAACCGATAAATTTCTGGAAAACCAGATTGCTAAACTGTCAATAACACAATTATTCCAGCTGATATACATACATGAACCAATCTGCGAAACGTTCCTCGCCGCTCCAAGTAGCCTTGATTGGTGGAGCGATCGCCACGACAGCAACAGTGTCCGTGTTCGGTCAAGCGTGGTGTCGCTCCGTCCGCGCTGCCTTACAAGATAGCCCCAAAGCGATCGTAGACCAAGTCTGGCAACTAGTAAATCGTGAATATGTTGATGGCAAATTTAATCAACAAGATTGGCAAGCAACCAGACAAACCCTTTTAAGTAAAAATTATTCTTCTCGTGACGAAGCTTACACAGCCATCCGGGAAGCTTTAAAAAAATTGGGCGATCCTTACACTCGGTTCTTGGACCCGAAACAGTATGATGCCCTCACCAGTCAAACATCTGGGGAAGTCTCTGGGATTGGCATTCGGATGGAACTGAATAAAAAAACCAAGCGACTCACCGTTGTGGAAGCTATAGAAAATTCACCAGCACTCAAAGCAGGTGTCAAAGCCGGCGACGAGATTGTGGCTATTGACGGCAAACCCATACATGACCTGAAAGTAGAAGAGGCATCTAAGCTGATTCGCGGCAAAGCTGGTACTGCCATAACTTTGCGGCTTGCACGTCAGGGTCAAAGAGAAATGGATGTTAGGCTGACACGGGCGACAATTGAAGTGCCAACGGTGAAATATACCCTCAAGCAAGAAGGCTCAAAGCGTGTTGGCTATATTAAATTGCGAGAGTTCAGCGCTCACGCAGCCGATCAAATGCGACGAGCGATCCGCGATTTGAACGGTCAGCAAGTTGATAGTTACGTCTTAGATTTGCGCGGAAATCCCGGTGGTTTGTTGACTGCAAGCATTGAAATTGCTCGCATGTGGATAGATAATGGCGGGATTGTCAAGACAGTAGACCGTGTGGGAGGAACTGAACTCAGTAAGGCAAATAACACTGCCATTACAAAACGTCCCTTGGCGGTACTGATAGATAATAATTCAGCCAGTGCTAGTGAAATCCTCACAGGTGCACTTAAAGATAATAGGCGGGCGGTAGTTGTTGGTAGTCAAAGCTTTGGTAAAGCCTTAGTACAGTCCGTGCATGAACTGCCAGACGGTTCCGGTGTAGCCATCACCATTGCCCATTACTACACCCCTGCTGGAACAGACATTAATCATAAAGGGATTAGCCCTGATATCAAGATAGATTTGTCAGAGGCGCAAGAGCGTCAGTTGGCGATTAATCCAAATTTGGTGGCGACTCAAAACGATCCGCAATATGCACGGGCGATCGCTGCTTTATCCAGCAGAAACTTCGCCCAACCCCCAGCAAATCAACAGTCAAAACCGTTGAGCGTTCGTGCCGCCGATTTGAAATTCTAGATAGAGAGTAGATATCATACTACGGATTTACGATTTTGGACTGGGAATAATAATAATAATTAATCCCACCTCCAAAATCATAAATCCATGAATCATCACTTACTTGACTTCAGCAGCACTAACACGTTTTTACCGCATGTATCAGTAGTGATACCTATATATAACGGTGAAAAAGACTTACCAGATTTAATTTCTTGTTTGTTAGCGCAAACTTACCCAAAACATCAAGTTGAATATTTGCTGGTAGACAATAACAGTAGCGATCGCACTCTCACTTTCTTAGAAACAGCTGCCGAACATTGCCCAATTACAATTCGGACTTTAAGCGAAAACCAAATTCAAAGCTCTTACGCTGCCCGCAACACAGGCATTCGCGCTGCGAAGAGTGAAATAATTGCCTTTACTGATGCTGATTGCCGTCCGCAACATCAATGGTTAGAAGCATTAGTGGAGCCTTTTGTCAACCAAGATGTGACAATTGTCGCCGGAGAAATTGCCGCGTTACCAGGGAAAACGCTTCTAGAACAATACGCCGAGATTCAAGATACTTTATCACAAAAGCACACCCTCGCCCATAAATTTTGTCCCTACGGTCAAACCGCTAATTTAGCAATTCGACGCATCGCATTTGAAAAAGCAGGTTTGTTCCGTCCTTATTTGACCACTGGTGGCGATGCTGACATGTGCTGGCGAATTCTCAAAGAAAACATTGGGCGTTTAGAATTTTCCCAACAAGCAGTCGTCCAGCATCGCCACCGTGCTACACTCAAAGAACTAGAAAGTCAATGGCGGCGCTATGGACGCTCAAATCGCTATTTACACGAACTCCACGGTATTGAGCTGATGCGCGAGACTACGGCAAAGGAATACGGCTATCTGTTGCTGCGTTGGTTGTTGAAAGAAATACCAAAAAATAGCCTCAAAGCGATCGCCCGTAAAGCCAGCCTTGTAGACTTATTAAGTACGCCCATTGGTTTATTCACTGGCAT
>CASBQC010000409.1 GCA_949127805.1 Nostocales cyanobacterium PMM_0081 | reverse complement strand
CTTCCTACTCCCTAAAATGGTTAGCAATATTTTGGGTGGGAAGTTATTTATTATCATCCCTCAACCCTAACAAAGACGCTCGCTATGTATTGCCCTACTTACCAGTACTATCATTATTCTTGGCTTATGGGTTAACTTGTTCGGGCAGTCTTTGGGGAAAGCGTATCCGAGTTTATACTGTTGGTTTTGCCTTAATTTTGATGTTATTCAACTTGTTTCCTGTGGGAGGTGTTTTGGGTGGTTGGATGACACTTTCTTTGAGTCCGCGATCGCAGTATTATCCTTATTTAGGAATTGAATTACCGCACCGACAAGTCATTGCCCAAATTATCCAAACAGAACCATATCTACGTTCTACACTGGGAGTTTTGCCTTCAACTGCTGAAATTAACCAGCACAATTTAAATTATTATGGGGCATTGAAGAACTTTCAAGTTTACGGACGACAGGTAGGAACAATAAAAAAGTTTCTTGAGCAAGATAGGCGATCGCTTTCTTGGTTTCTTACCAAAACTGGCAATCAAGGTTCAATTCCAGAAACCCAAGCTGCCATAGTCGAAGCTGTGCAGACTTCACCAGATTTCCAGCTAAATAAGTCTTGGAAGATAAGCGATCGCAGTATTCTTAAACTTTATCATCAAAAGCTGCCACCAGTAGAAGTCAAATCTCTATCGGCAATAACTCCCCCTCGGATTATTCTATCACGAGTCATAGTCCCAGAAAAAGCGCCGCCAGGAATACCTGTACCTGTAACTTATGAGTGGTCTGGCTCCTCACAGGAATTACAACAAGGTTTGGTATTATTAACTTGGCAAAACATGAATAATCCCAAATGGTTACACGATCACGGTATCGCGATGGGGGCTTTGCATTCCACTTTAAATCAGCATTTATCAGTTATTGAAAGGATGGCGATGCTACCAAGTGCTGATACACCACCAGGAATTTACACCTTAAAAGCAACTTATCTCAATCGAGTTTCTGGGGAAAGTTATCCTATCTCAGTGCCAAAAATTACTTTAGAAATCGACCCAAAAGCCACTGCTACACCAGCACCAGAGTTAGATTTACTAACGCAATTACGCATATTAGGAGCTAATTTATCCAAAGGTGCATCGGCACTAGAGCAAATATTTGAGGAAGTAGGACGTATCAATCAATATGACCCAGAACAGGATTATTTGGTACAAGGAAGATTAACTTTAGGATATAGATTAGAGCATATTGCTCAAAATCGTGATTGGGCGTATGCTTTAGCTTTAGCAAACGTATTGCAAAGACGAGTGAATGATGCGATCGCATCTTTTACTAAAGTAACTCAGTTAGACCCAGAAAATCCCTACGCTTACGGCTATCTAGCATTTGTCCATCTCTACAATTGGCAACCAGCAGCAGCCCAAAAATCCCTTCAACCTGGTTTAGCCAAAAACCCTAACATCACCGAGTTAAAAGCACTTTCAGCAGTTTCGTTTCTCATGCAAGGAAATTTAATTAAAGCATGGCAGATTTATCAAGAATTTAAGGGGAATGGGGAATGGGTAATGAGGAATGGGTAAAAACTATTCCCAATTACCCATTACCCAAGTATCGCATCAATATTGACTCTAACTGAACGATACCAATCGGTTTGCTGAAAAAGTCGTCAGCACCAGCTTGTCGCAAGCGTTCCGTATCGCTTTTAGCGTCTCCCCTTGGGAGAAGGTTGCGGTACTCCGCATCGCGATCTACATTCATTCCCATTGGTGTCATAATTACCACTGGCAAATCTTGCCCAGAAGGTATTTGTCGCAGAAGATTTAGTAAATCCCATCCGCTGACATCTCGATTTAAATGCACATCTAACAAAATTAAATCTGGTTGAAAATTTCTTACCTGATGCAAGAAGCTGTTTGAGTCAAGACTTTTTTCCACCTCATAACCAATTGTCTGAAGATAATCTTGCAACAATATGGCAGTGTTTTCCTCGTCTTCTACAAGCAAGATGCGTTTATTGGTTGTACTAACCGGGAAAATGGGACTAGAAGATACAGGAAAAGAAACCAAAGAAGAATTATTTTCTTCCTCCCGCTCCCCTGCTTTTGTACAGACGGGATTAATCGCTTCTCTTGTACAGACGGGATTAATCGCTTGTGTTGTACAGACGGGATTAATCGCTTGTGTTGTACAGACGGGATTAATCGCTTGTGTTGTACAGACGGGATTAATCGCTTCTCTTGTAAAGACGGGATTAATCGCTTCTCTTGTAAAGACGGGATTAATCGCTTCTCTTGTAAAGACGGGATTAATCGCTTGTGTTGTACAGACGTGATTAATCGCTTCTCTACTCTCCGTTGGATCTGGCAAAAACAGTGTAAATCGACTACCTTCTCCCAAAGTCGATTCTACTGTCACATCTCCACCATGCATTCGTGCTAACTTGCGTGTCAAAGCTAAACCCAAACCAGTACCTTCATACTCGCGATTTAAGCGACTGTCAAGCTGTTTAAACGGTTGAAACAAAAATTGAAATTGATTTGAGTCAATGCCAATACCCGTATCTGAGACTGTAAACATCATACCTTGCGGTACTTTTTTCACCGTCAGCGAGACTTTACCCCCTGGGGTGAATTTTATCGCATTCGTGAGCAGATTTAGTAGCATTTTTTTAATTCGTTCCTCGTCGGCAATGCAAACATCTGCCTCTGGATATATTTTCGTAGTTAATTCTAATTTTTTTTCAAAAGCGCGATCGCACACGGTCGATATTACAGAGTTACAAATATCTTCCACTTGTAAAGGTAACAGGGTTAATTCTTCTTTGCCTGCTTCTAGCCTAGACAAATCAAGGATATCGTTAATCAGTGCTAGCAACTGTTCACCACTACTATATATATAATTTACATATTCTTCTTGCTTATCATTAAGTGTGCCAACTATTTTTTGTTGTAGCAACTGAGATAAGCCCATAATTGTATTCAGAGGTGTACGCAGTTCATGGTTCATAGTTGCTAAAAATTCACTTTTTGCCCGACTGCTTACTTCTGCTGCTTTTTTAGTTTTAAGCAATTTCAACTCTGTTTGCTTGCGTTCTGTGATATCTTCTATAATGGTGAGGAAAAACTCAGGTTGATTATTTGTGTCATAAATCAAAGAAACCGAAATATGAGTCCAAACTAAGCGACCATCTTTATGTTGAAAACGCTTTTCTAACTCTAAGCGATCGCGATTTTCTGCTACCATCTCTTGGTACTCTAAATCTGTAGTCAAATCTTCTGGATAAATATAATCTCTGAAGCGTTTGCCCCATAGTTCTTCTTGGCTGTAACCTAGCATCTGACATAACGCTGGATTACTATCTACTATCCGTTCATCCATATTTGCCAAGGCAATACCAATAGAAGAACGCTCAAACATTGCCCGGAATTTTGCCTCACTCTTTACCAATGCCTTTTGTGCAGCATTTCGCTGACTGGTTTCGATTGCCAATTTGACTAAATTTGCAATGGAGGCAGCAAAATTCTCTTCTTCCATTGTCCACTGTCGAACATCTCCAACGTGTTGGTGGCAAACTACCCCGACAAATCGCTCCCCTAACCAAATTGGTGCATACAGAACTGATGTAACCCCAGCTATAGAAAAATAAGACTCGGAAAATTCTTGGGTTCTTTTGTCGTTGAAGACATCATTTACTGCAATGCTACGTTCCTCTTCCAGAGCTTGAAAATAAGCTGGACAATTTGCTTTTAAAAGGGAAAGACCAGCAGTATGTTGGTTTGTGCTGACATCATATAAATCAATGCATTCAATTTTTGATTCGTCTGAGTTATGTAACCATACCCCAACTCGCTGCACTAAAAGCGATCGCGCTGCTGTTTCGGTGATTTCCCTTAATGCTGCCTTCAGATTGCCTTGTTCAAATGTCTTGCTTTTTGCCAGTTGCATCAATGTCTGACTTTGCGATCGCAGATAATTTTCCCCTATGAGCAAATCCTCTTGCATTTGCTTGGGTTCTGTAATATCTCTGACTGTCAACACTCGCATTTCTTGCTCCTAGGAATGACTTTGCTTTGAAGTTCAACGGTCAAAGTGGAACCTATTTTTTTACTACAACTATTTCATCGGGTTTTTCATAATTAGAAAGAATATTTTCTCTAATTAACTTTTGTGATTCTGGTATAGCGAATTCAAAACCGTTTTTACCAATCACTTGGGCAACTTCAGAATCAGTCATTGTCACCAAAGGATGATTCACATTTAAAATAATTCCATCGTCGTTATGTACTACTATCCCTTCAAACGTTGCCGCACAGAAACAAGATATATTGAGTTGGCTATGAAACATACTAGATAAATATATTT
>CASBQC010000408.1 GCA_949127805.1 Nostocales cyanobacterium PMM_0081 | reverse complement strand
TTAGGCAATTTGTCTAACCCTTCTAGAGAGGAGCGCAATGTCATATTCGGTATTTGCCAAAGTTTGATTGATTTGTCATCACTAGCTGTTGCCAGGAGATTACCTTGGGGGCTGAAACTGACACTATTTACTGGAGACTTATGTCCAGTGAGAGTTTTAATTAAACTGTTGTTTCGCTGCCAAAGTATAACAGTTTGATCTGGACTAGCTGAGGCTAAAGTCTTACCATCAGGGCTGAAACTAACACCATTGACTTCTATAGTGTGTCCCAAGAAAGTTTGCTGTAAAGTTCCATCTTTCTCTTTCCACAACTTGATAGTTTTGTCTTTACTCGCTGATGCCAAAGTTTGACCGTCAGGACTGAAACTTACCGATGTTACTTCATCGCTATGTGCCTCAATTGTTTTTAGCAAAGTAGCATCGCTAATTCTCCAGATTTTGATAGTTTTATCAGCACTACCTGAAGCAATTGTTTGACCGTTAGGACTAAAAGCCACACTGTTAATTGCCCCAGTGTGTCCAGTTAAAGTTTTTAGCAAAGTACCATCGCTAACTTTCCAGATTTTAATAGTTTTATCAGCGCTACTTGAAGCGATCGCATTTCCGTCAGGACTAAAACTTACGCTTTTGACATCACCACTGTGACCTGACAAAGTTTTTAATAGTTGACTATCACTAACTCTCCAGATTTTAATAGTTTTATCGGCACTACCTGAAGCAATCATATTACCTTGATGAGACCAAGATACACTAAAAACGTCAGCCGAATGGGCGTCGATAGTTTTGATTAAAGTCCCGTCTAGAGTGCGCCACAGCTTAACTGTGTGGTCAAAACTAGCCGTAGCAATCATTTTACCGTCAGGACTAAAAGTAACATCTTTAACCGCTTTCTGATGTCCGATCAGAGTTCGCAGCCACTTACCATCACGTCGCCAAAGATTCACTGTTTGGTCGTCACTAGCAGAAGCAATTGTCTGACCATCAGGACTAAATTTGACACTGATTACAGCTTTGCTATGTTTTTCTAAACGGTTGAGTTGTTGAGTGTTAGAAAGTGCATGTCCTAAGGAACTTAATGTTTCAACTTGCACATCTTTTGGTGCGCTAATAATTTGCTTGAGTTGCTTGCCAGCTTTAACACTTGCTATTAGTGCATCAAGGGGTTGATTGGATAAAAACTTAGCTTCAGATGATGAATTTAATGCTACGACTTCTCTTATTTGAGCCTTTCGAGTTTGAAAATAAGCTAAACCAGCAAAACTCGAAGCTGCTATTCCTAAAAACGAAAGTGCAACAATGGCTCTGTGAGCTTGTCGAAGTCTCCTTTTTTCTTGAAATTGTTGGCGTTTTCTTTCTTGTAAACAAGCTTCAATAAATTGTTGAACATCGGCAGAAAGTTCATCAGTATATTTGATATAAATATCTTCTGCTTCAGCTAATCGCACACCCTGCAACAAAAAATCAGATTGTTGACCACTTTGCAGCCATAATTGTGCAGCTAGCTCAATTTGACGTTGCGATCGCAATCTACTACGATTTTCCTCCAACCACCAGCGCAAAGTTGACCAATGACGAATTAGAATTTCATGGGCAACTTCCACCGTCACTGCTGAGGGGAGTGGGGAGAGAGATGGGGGGAAAGAAGAATTACTCTTTTTATCCCCTTGTATCCTTATCCCCTTGTCTTCCTGTCCCCTTGTCCCCAAGGAGTCCCCCTTGTCCTCTTGTCCTCTTGTCCCCCCCTCTCCCCCTCTCCCACTCTCCTTCTCCTCTTCCTCCAAGTTCATCACAATTAACTTGGCAGCAGTTAACGTTTGCAAAGTTCTTTCCACCAAACTCTGAGGATATTTTTTCACAATCAACTCTGATTTGTGTATCCGTCGTCGAGTATCTTCTGTACCCTCCCCTAACTGCGTCAAAGACAGAAAAATCCACTTAGCACATTCCTGCCCTTGGGGGTCTAAACTTTCGTAAACAGCCTGAGACGATCGCTCTAATGCTCCTTTAATTCCACCTAGTTCATCTTGATACGCTTGCAAAGTCAACTCACCTGTTGACCGATGTTGCCACAACTGCTCTAAAACAAACTCCAGTAAAGGTAAATCCCCTACAGAGTGATTTAACTCCCTCAGTAAAACTTCTACTAATTCTGGTTCTAGTTTTAACCCAACCTGTAGAGCCGGGTTAACAATCACCCGTCGATAATCGTCCAAACTCAGCCTGGGTGGAACCAATACACTCGACTCCTGTAAAACTTCAGCCAGTCTCAGTACTTCCAAACAAGAGGTAATAAAGTCCGCTCGTAAAGTAATAATTAACTTAAAACGGTCTTTCGCATATTCCGCAGCCCCCAGCACCAACTCTAAAAAGCGCTCTCTGTCTGTAGTTGAGGCAAGAGTGAATAATTCCTCAAATTGGTCTATCACTAAAACTATCATCGGTTCTGGTCGATTACGCAACCAGTAGACGAAGCTTTCTACACCCTGATGCAAGATTCCCTCTAGGAGGAGATGGGGAGGAGGGGAGGAGGGAGAGGGGGGGAAAGAATTATTCTCATTGTCCCCAAG
>CASBQC010000407.1 GCA_949127805.1 Nostocales cyanobacterium PMM_0081 | reverse complement strand
GTCGTTGGTTAATTCTGAGCCAAAGCGCTTCAGCATTTCCACGGGATTTTTTTGCTTACTTCCAGTTCCCAAATCCTTAGGAATGACTTCTGCTGCACGCTTACCGCTTTCGACATAATCATCATCGCCTACGGCTTGAGCGGAAGCGGGTAAACTAGTTAAAAAGATTAAACCAGCCAAGAAAGCGATCGCAACACTGCGACGCAATTGATTAAATATTCTCTTCAATGCCAACATTCAGGAATTTCCCTCCAATTTGTCTGCCAAATGCTTGCATGTTACGAAATTCTCATCATCTTAGCGTCTTCCTCTGGGAAGGTTACATATCTATATCAAAAGTAAGGGGAAGAAAAGAAAAAACTTTTTTACCCTAGTACCCAGTACTGCGCGAAGCGCTTTACATTAGAAAGCTTACCAAAAATGAGGCAAGTGAGCGTTTGCGATCGCTATTCAAGCAAAACGCCAATTTTCTAGTTGTAAATTAGATACTCTTTGAAACTCTCGGAGGTTAGATGTTATTAGAATATGATTATAAGTTACTGCTGTGGCTGCGATGAGTACATCATAAGCGCCGATAGGAGATCCTGCTATTTTTAGAATGCCTCTAATTACGGCAGCTTGTTCTGCTTCTTTTGATCCGAAAGGTAGAATTGTAATTGATTTTAAGATTGTTTCAATCAATGGTTGGATTTTTACAGCGCGTTGTGGATTGACGGCTAATCCATATTTCACCTCCATCACTGTTAGGGATGAGACAAAAATATCAGCAGGAGAGATTGATTTGAATCGCTTGAGAGTGTTTTCTTCTCCTTTGACAAAATCACTAATTACGCAAGTATCCAGTAGATAACCCATAATTAAAGTTCTATTTCGTTAGGTGGTAGAAGTTCATCTCGATATGATTCAAAGATGATACTTTCTGTTACACCTTGATATTGCATAATCACCGCTGACCAAATTGTGGGTTTTGTTTCTAAGAAAGTGACAAAAACAACGCTTTCAGTAATGCCTTGTGGTGTTTCAGCTAGTTCAATTTTGCCGTTTTTATAGGTTCCTTGAATGGTTTGCAACATAAAGCTTACCTTTTAGAGGGTGTTTTCAATCAGGTTATCATAGGCAGAAATAAGGGAAAGTTTTTTATTCCTTTCCCCCTTCTGCTTTCTGTTTTATGCCACAGTTACATCTTTCGACAAATAAACATCCTGAATCGCGTGAAACAGCTTCACCCCTTCTTCAAAGGGACGCTGGAACGTCTTGCGTCCAGAAATTAAACCTGTACCACCGGCACGTTTATTAATTACAGCAGTGCGAACCGCTTCCGCAAAGTCGCTTTTACCAGACGCACCACCAGAATTAATCAATCCTGCACGTCCGCAGTAGCAATTAAGCACCTGGTAACGAGTCAAATCGATGGGGTGGTCGGTTGTCAAGTCAGTATAAACCTTTTCATTGGTTTTGCCGTAACTCTCACCCGTCGCTTTGGCAACGGCACCGTAACCATTAT
This sequence comes from Nostocales cyanobacterium PMM_0081, assembly GCA_949127805.1. GTDB lineage: Bacteria > Cyanobacteriota > Cyanobacteriia > Cyanobacteriales > Nostocaceae > Hassallia. The sequence continues at coordinate 26,322 of CASBQC010000407.1, read as the reverse complement.
TAATTTCGGGTAACTTTTGTTTGATGATGTCAGCTTCAATCGTCACACCCAAATGATTCGCTTGTCCGGTGAGGTCAGCAGCAAGGTGATAATCTTTGTCTTGTTTAAAAGCGTTGTTACGCAGATAACACCAAAGAATTGTTACCATCCCCAATTGATGAGCGCGTTTAAAAGCGTGACTGACTTCTTGAATTTGCCTAGTGGATTGTTCTGAACCAAAATAAATTGTTGCACCCACCGCAGCTGCACCCAAATTCCAAGCTTGTTCGACATCAGCAAACATGATTTGGTCAAATTGATTGGGGAAAGTTAATAATTCGTTGTGGTTCAGTTTGACAATAAAAGGGATTTTGTGAGCGTATTTGCGAGAAACGCTTCCCAATACTCCTAAAGTGGTAGCGACAGCGTTACATTCAGCAGCGATCGCTAACTTGACAATATTTTCGGAATCGAAATACATCGGGTTGGGTGCAAAAGATGCGCCGGCAGAGTGTTCGATACCTTGGTCTACTGGTAAAATAGACAAATAACCGGTATTCGCCAAACGACCTGTAGAATATAAAAGCTGGAGATTTCGCAAAACTTGGGGATTGCGATCGCTATTTATCCAAACTCGGTCTACAAAGTCGGGTCCTGGTAAATGCAATAAATCTGAGGAAACCTTTGCCTTAAATGTAAGCAGGTCTTCTGCTTCTTTACCTAGCAACGATTCGATAGAATTAGGTGCTGATAGCGTTGAAGTCATAGCTATGATGTAAAAACTTCTGTTTTTATGGTGGCTATGTTCAGCCTAACGTGTGTCTCTCTTCAGACAGAGTATAATTATCTTTTATTTGAGAGCTTTCAACAAACGGCTTTGCTGTAAGTAAACTTACGACAAAAAAATATTAATCAGGACTTACGCAAAAATTCTCTCTCTTCCTCATTCCTCTGTGAACTCTGCGTTCTCTGCGGTTCGTTTTTCCATGACTTTGTGTAAGTTTTATTAATAATATGTCTGCTTCGACGTTCTTTGCATGTGCGATACAACTACGTGTAGGTAGTGTTTATGATGGACAGCACATGACCAATCTTGAAGTTATCCAAGAATTGTACAGGACTTTCCGCGAAAAGGATTACGTACGCATCTGTACCCCCGACCTTGAATGGATTCAAAACGAAGGATTCCCCAGAGGAGGAACTCGACAAGGAGCAGAAGCGGTAATTGAAGGGGTCTTCAAAGCTTTTAATCACGACTGGGAGTCGTGGTCATTTGACATTCAGCAATATTTAGATGCGGGGGAAACAATCATCGTTATCGGCAGCTATACAGGTTGCCATCGTTTGTCCGGCAAGTCGTTTTGCTCTCCGGCAGCGCATGTGTATGATATTTGTGACGGCAAAGTGTGTCGGTTCCGGCAATTCACTGACACTAAGGTTATCTGGGACGCAATAGACATCTGTTGAAAATTAATTATGCGTTACCCAAAACCCTTTGTAGAGACGCGATAAATCGCGTCTTCGGCTCATTTGCAACAGATGTCTGTGTTGTTTGAACTGACATTCAGGAGTTTCGTGGGCAGGTTGTCGATGATACAAAAAGTGAATCGTGTCCCAACCAACTTCGTAACTGGTGAGGACAGGTGATTCAACTAAAATACGATTGGGAGAATTTTCTTGGCTAAAGTCAATTGCTTGAGAGCGATCGCACTGCATCACACACACTTGTACATAACTACTTTAAGTATGGTAAACAAACATTTTGCTAAGAAGCAAGTTTTTGCTTTACAGCCGTTTTCATGTATTTAAACCACACTCTTATTTTTGTATTTCTTCCTTTGCGACTTTGCGACTTTGCGTGAGATAAAAATGGAAACCAACTCCAAACTAAGTCAATGAAATCGTTTCAGTTTACGTTTGAACTCATATCCAACACCTAAAGAAGCAAACGCTATTGTACCTAATATATAATCCGGTTCCGGAACTGTCTTATATTCAAACTCCTCCCCAGGAAGAGGTGGTGTAGTTGTAGGTAAGCGACGGTGATTAGTTGCTTGCTCATATGAATAAGCAATATTAATCAAAGTTGATTCAGCAAATGCCGAACCTAATAACTCAATTCCAACAGGCAAATTATCAGATGTAAATCCTGCCGGTACAACCAAAGCCGGAAATCCTGTAAAAGAACTTAAAAGAGCATTGCCAGGATATCCTTCTGGATAAGGTTGACCGATTAAACTCGGCTTTAAGACTATACTTGGATACAAGAAAGCGTCTAGATTTTGTGATTGGATAACGCTTTTAACAGTAGTTGTCAATTCTTCTTTGTTTTTCAGATAAAGCTGATATTCTGGACTTTGTTCGGGAGGTACTGTTGTTTCGTCATACAAACTTAAGTATCCCTCGACAGAAGGAATGGGAAGTATCTTACCAGAATTGATTATTTCTGTAAGAGTTTTATATGGAATGTCGGGTCCACGAGAAGCTAAGTAATTATTAATATCAAACTTACTTCTATATTGAAATCCCAGGTCTGCGTAAGGATTTGTCCTGACAAAATAATCCAGATTGGGAATTTCTACATCAAAGACTTCCGCACCTTTTTTCTTCATATCTTCGATAGCTGCATTCACCAACGCTTTTATTTCAGGGTCAGTAACATTCTTCCCCATGTCAGCTTCAACCAGTTCTCGAATTACTCCAATGCGCTTTCCTTTAAGTCCGTCTTTATCCAAAGAGTCTGTGTAGCTTTTGGGAATTTTACCGATGTTTTTGGCAGTCGCAGGGTCATTCGGGTCGTATCCTGCCAAAACATCTAACATATAAGCTGCATCGGTGACATTTCGAGCGATCGGTCCTCCGGTGTCTTGAGTTAAAAGTAGTGGAACAATACCATCTCGACTTGTTAACCCAACAGTTGGTCGTATACCAACTAAATTATTTACAGATGCTGGTCCACGAATCGAAATTGCCGTATCTGAACCAGTTCCAATTGTGGCAAAGTTAGCAGCAATAGATGCTCCAGTTCCCCCGCTTGAACCCCCAGGTATTCTATCAAGTGCGTAAGGATTGAGTGTTTGTCCACCCAAAGAACTAATAGTGGTAAAATCTAATGAAAACTCGTGTAAATTAGCTTTACCAAGTATAATTGCTCCCGCATCTCGCAGTTTTTTGGTGAGAAAAGCATCATCTGGGGGAATAGAATTTTCCAGAGTCAAAGAACCAGCTGTAGTCGGCAAATCAAAGGTGTCGTAATTATCTTTTAAAATAACTGGAATTCCATGCAGAGGACTTCTCTTAAGAGAAGTTTGACGCTCGTTATCTAAGGCTGCGGCTGTTTCTAATGCTTTCGGATTTATGGTGATAATAGAATTAAGGCTAGGACCTTGCTTGTCATAAGCATTAATCCGATTTAAATACAGTTGCGTCAATTGTACTGATGTCAATGCACCAGCATCAAAAGCTTGATTAATATCAGCAATTGTTGCTGTTTCTAATTTAAAGTTTGCTGCGAAAACTGCGGCAGGTAAAAGCGCATAAGAAACTATAGATGTAGTTAATATAGAAAGAGTTTGTCTGAGATTTTTTAGCACTATACACTCCTTTAAGATAAATCAAAAAAGTATCAATTTATATAACAGTTTTATCTGCATTCATTGAAAAGAAATATTGAGTTAACGAACCGCAGAGAGCGCAGAGAGCGCAGAGAGGAAGAGAACAGAGATATTTTCACGTTCTGATTTAGGATTGCTATATTTCTAAAACTATTTGCTCTTTACAAATCTATGGAAAATTTAAGAAAACTTTTTTGTGTTAATGTCAAATCTTTTGTTTACTGAGTAATAAATTATATATTTTATACGTATGTTTTAATTTACTCTAGAAGTAATAGAGAAACAAATACCATTAGATAGATGCGTTAAGCTTTGACTTTATGATATATTAGAAATATTTTTATGCTATCTGCTTTATGCTACCTAAACCCAAAAAGCGTTGGACACCTTCAAATTGGGCAAGTTGGAAGCCCTTTGGTATTGGGGAACAATACCCCAACAACTATTGGGAGGTATTTCGGGCAATTTGGCTGTCACGGCACAAACTACCTTATGCCTGGAACATATTAAATAAGGGTGTTTGCGATGGTTGCGCTTTGGGCACAACTGGGATGAAAGATTGGACTGTAGAGGGAATTCATGTCTGCAATGTTCGCTTGCGGTTGTTGCAGATGAATACTATGTCAGCTTTAAATCCCGATTTGCTGCAAGATGTTGGGGAATTGCAAACTAAAAAAAGTGCCCAATTGCGGGAGTTGGGAAGGCTTCCTTATCCAATGATTCGCCGACGCGGGGAAAAAGGCTTTAATAGAGTTAGCTGGGATGAAGCACTAAAAGTTATTGCTAGTAAAATTAGGGCGACAACAAGCGATCGCCTGAGTTTCTATATTACCAGTCGCGGCACTGTTAATGAAACTTATTACGCTACCCAAAAAGCTGTCCGGGCAATGGGGTGCAATAATATTGATAACGCTGCCCGGATTTGTCATTCTCCCAGCACCGCAGGATTGAAAGCTTCTCTTGGTGCAGCAGCTACGACTTGTTCTTATAAAGACTGGATTGGCACTGATTTGTTAGTCTTTATTGGTTCCAATGTAGCCAACAATCAGCCTGTCACTGTCAAATATCTGCACAATGCCAAGAAAGCCGGCACAAAAATTGTGGTAATTAACACTTACCGCGAACCGGGGATGGAGCGCTACTGGGTGCCTTCAATTGTCGAAAGTGCGATTTTCGGGACAAAGTTCGCCGAAGATTTCTTTTTGGTGAACATGGGCGGAGATATGGCATTTTTACATGGTACAATCAAGCAGATGATTGCTCACGATTGGATAGATCAGTCCTTTATAGAAAAACACACAGCAGGTTTTGAAGAACTAAAAGCCTTTCTGCAAACTCAATCTTGGTCAGAGTTAGAGCGACTTTCTGGAAGCACCCAAGATGAAATGTACGCCTTTGCGAAAATGGTTGGCGAAGCTGATAAAGCTGTCTTTGTCTGGAGTATGGGCATTACGCAGCATTCTAGCGGTGAAGACAATGTACGTGCCATCATAAATTTAGCTCTCACCAAAGGTTTTGTCGGTCGCGAAGGTTGTGGTTTAATGCCAATTCGCGGTCATTCTGGGGTGCAAGGTGGTGCAGAGATGGGATGTTACGCTACTGTGTTTCCTGGTGGAAAGGAAATTACCCCAGAAAATGCAACCGCTTTAAGTCAGCTTTGGGGTTTTGAAGTACCCCAAAGCAAAGGTTTAATTGCTCCAGAAATGATTGATGCAGCATTCGATGGGCGATTAGATGTATTATTTTCCGTGGGGGGCAATTTTTTGGAAGTTTTGCCAGAACCCGATTATGTGGAAGATGCACTGAAGCGCGTACCGTTGCGAGTGCATATGGACATTGTTTTGTCAAGTCAAATGTTAGTTGAACCAGCAGACACGGTAGTGCTGTTACCCGCAACGACTCGCTATGAAGTACCTGGGGGAGTAACTGAAACTAGCACCGAACGCAGAATTATTTTCAGTCCAGAAATTCCCGGTTCCCGCATTGGTGAAGCACGTCCGGAGTGGGAAGTATTTATGGAGTTAGCAAAACGGGTTGTAGAGACACAGGTTATCGCGTCTCTACATTTTGATGATACAATAGCTATTCGCCAAGAAATTGCTCAAGTAGTTCCACAGTATGCTGGTATTCAACATCTGAAGGAAGCTGGCGACCAATTTCAGTATGGTGGTTCGCATTTGTGCTTTGGTTGGAATTTCCCCACGAAAGATGGAAAAGCACACTTTGCGGTAATGTCGCATCGAGAAAGAAAATTACCAGAGGGTTGTTTTTTGGTATCGACGCGCCGAGGTAAACAATTTAATAGTATGGTACAAGAACGCAAGGATGCAATTACCGGCGCAATGCGAGAAGCGGTATTGATGAGTCGCGAAGATGCTGATAAATTAAAGTTGAAAGATGGCGATGCGGTGGTTTTGAAGAATGAACTTGGTAGTTTTTCGGGTAAGGTGTATATTTCACCAATGAATCCGGGAAATTTGCAGATTCATTGGCCTGAGGGGAATATGCTATTAGATAGAAGCAAGCGATCGCTTGAAGGAGTTCCTGATTACAATGCGATCGTGCGTTTAGAAAAGCTTTGAATCTCTCTCGCTACACTAAAGTTAATCACCCAACTACTTGTAGTTATGTCTGTCGCCAAAGATTTTCAACCCCCACTTGATGTAATATTTCCACCAGGGGATTTATATAGTGACGAACCACCTTTGGAAAGCTCCTTACATTTGCAGCAAATGCTGCTATTATTAAAATGCATTGACTGGTGGTGGCGAAATCACAACGACTTTTTCGCCGCTGGAAACCTCAGCATTTATTACAGTCCACGTCAGCGTAAATCAGAAGACTTTCGCGGACCAGATTTTTTCGTAGTACTGAACACTGAACGCAAACCACGTAAAAGTTGGGTTGTTTGGGAAGAAGACGGCAAATATCCGAATTTGATTGTAGAATTGCTTTCAAATTCAACGGCAGCGACTGATAAAGGTTTAAAAAAACAGATTTATCAAGATACCTTTCGCACTCCCGAATATTTCTGGTTTGACCCGAATAATTTGGAATTTGCGGGATTTATTTTGGTTGGTGGTACTTATGAACCTATAGAACCCAATCCTCAAGGACTTTTGTGGAGTCAACAGCTTTCTTTGTACTTTGGTGTTCATGAAAATAATTTGCGCTACTTTACCGCAGAAGGACAACTAATTCCTACACCTGAAGAAATCGCTCTCCAAGAAACCCAACGTGCTGAACAAGAAACCCAACACGCTCTCCAAGCAACCCAACACGCTCTCCAAGAAACCCAACGTGCTGAACAAGAAACCCAACACGCTCTCCAAGCAACCCAACGTGCTGAACAAGAAACCCAACGTGCCGATCGCCTAGCCGCAAAACTGCGAGAATTGAATATTGACCCAGATAATATCTAAAAAGCAACGATGCTTAGAAGTTAATAATTGCCCATAAAAAACATCTTTGTAGTAAGGACTTCAGTCCTTATCTCATCATATAAGGGAGGACTAAAGTCCTCACTACGAACTTATATTAATCTACAATCAATTGAGTCTTGACTATTGACTATTGACTATCGACTATTGACTAACTCGACAGCCTTCATCGTAATTTCTTTAATATCAACACCCTGGTTATTTAGCAGCACAATCACGGTAGTATCTTTATTAGGCAGATATGCCATCAAAGTTACAAAACCGTATGCCGCACCAGTATGACCGAATGATTCGCCAAAAGGTGTCGGAAAACGTTCTACACCTAAACCGTATCCATAGCCTTCGTTATCTGTAAACGTTAATAATTGTTTCATAATCTGCGGAGAAAGTAAAGTTTTTTTCGCAAACAAAGCTTTCGCAAACTTAGCTAAATCCTCAGCGTTAGAAACTAATCCCCCATCTCCCAAACCATTTCCATCATTCACATTAGCGTAACTATCTAGCTTGCCATCCAAAGAGCGATCGCTATAACCTGTAGCTACCTCTCCCATAATCGGTTCTTTCAATTCTGTAAAGGTATGTTTCAACCCCAACGGTTTCAAAATGCGACTGCGGATTGCTTGTGCGAGAGTTCCAGGGGTGGTTTTCTCTACAATTAATTCTAAGAGGATGTAATTAGTATCTGTATAGGCAAACTTCGTTCCTGGGGGTGCTTCGGGTTTAGCATCATAAATATACTTAATTGCTTCTGCTGCTGTCCAAGGCTGTTGACGACTCCTGAAACCAGTAGCTTTTTTGAAAGCCTCTGTCTCTAGATATTCAGCTACACCACTGGTATGATTGAGAAGTTGGCGAACTGTAATTTTGCTGCTGTTAGCGATGTGAGGGCTGATTTCTGCTGGTAAATAAGAAGCGATCGCCTGTTCTAAGTTGAGTTTCTTTTCTGATGCCAGCTTCAGTACAACCACTGAAACAAAACTCTTGCTCATACTCGCAACAGAAAAGCCATCTGTTGTTTTCATCGGTATTTTTGACTCTAAATCACTAACTCCAGATGCTCCTAACCATTTACCTTGAGGAGTCGAAATATACATTACTGCTCCTGGAGACTTTTGTGCAACTACCGAGTCTAATAATGCCTGTAATTTCAAACTCGGAAGCGTTGTAGAACCTGATTGCACTACCTTCGCAATCTTATTGCTGATTCTTGCGTTTTTTACATTACTTCTTTCGAGATATCCGGTGAAACCCAGCAATATGAGAAAAGTTATCGCAATGAAAATTTTTAGGTTCATTTATTTAGGTTCAGAAATTCAACACGCTAAAAAATGTGCTGATTTCAACAATAATTTATAATTAAGAATTATAAACTGATGACAAAGCTAACTCAAAGCAAGACCAAAGCTGCTGTCTGGGTGGTGGAAAATGGGAAAGTGCGATCTAAACTAGATCAACTGACTACAGAAGAACCCTTAGAAATTCGCATAGTCTCTCCTGAAAAAACAATCGCGATAACAATGCGATCGCCTGGAGCAGATTTTGAACTAGCTGCCGGTTTTCTCTACAATGAAGGCGTAATTTCTTCTAGAAAAGATATCCAACGCATCAGCTATTGTGTTGATGGCGAACAGCGTTACAACATCGTCAACGTCGCTTTAACAGAAGGATTAACTCTTGATTTACAGCCTTTAGAAAGACACTTCTACACTACCAGCGCTTGTGGAGTTTGTGGTAAGGCTAGCCTTGAAGCTTTACGCTTGCGAAATTGCCCAGCAATTCCCCTAGTTCCCACAATCACGCCTGAGATTATTTATAGCTTACCAGATAAACTGCGATCTGCTCAAGCTATTTTCACCGCTACTGGAAGTTTGCACGCTGCGGCTTTATTTGATGCTCAAGGAAATCTTTTGAAGTTGCGCGAAGATATTGGGCGTCACAATGCTTTAGATAAATTGATTGGTTCAGCGTTGCTGGCTGACCAATTGCCCTTAAATAATCATATTCTCATGGTCAGCGGACGCTCTAGCTTTGAGATTTTACAAAAATCTACAGTTGCTGGGATTCCCATAGTCTGTGCGGTTTCTGCTCCTAGCAGTTTAGCAGTATCTGTGGCGCAAGAATTTGGAATTACTTTAATTGGATTTTTGCGCGAGGAACGTTTCAACGTGTACTCTGGTTTGGAGAGGATATGTATTGATTTGTAAATAGGGGAAAGGTACTCATAGACTCATGGGAAGAGGTTATTTGCATAGTACCAACTTTTTTTAACGAACCTTACTAGTACACAGAGGAAGAGGAGGAAGAATGGAGACAGGTAATTTTCAAGCGGGAAGGAAGTAGCTATTTTTCATAAATATGGTTTTTCAATATACTGATGCTTTCGTCACCACAGCCACTGTTGACCTGGATAAATTAGTACAATTTTATACTAATTTATTGATAATAAAACCAGTAAAAATCATCCCAAATATTTATGCTGAGTTTCAATTACCAGGTGTAAAATTAGGTATTTTCAAACCAAAAAAGACTAATGAATCTGAGTTTATTAACTCACTTAAAAGTAAGATGAGTTTATGTTTAGAGGTGAGTAACTTAGAATTGGCGATCGCTCACCTTACCGCTTTAGGTTATCCCCCACCAGGAGAAATCACAACCGCTTCTCACGGCAGAGAAATTTACGCTTACGATCCTGATGGCAATAGAATAATTTTGCATCAATCTAAAATGGATAGTTGATAGTAGGAGCGTGGATAACTGTTGACTATCACCCAACAACGCTCCAACTATCACCCAACAACGCTCCAATCAACAACTATCAACGCTCCAACGCTCCAACTATAAACGCTTCAAACAAATGTCAATAACTAAAAATTATAAATTAAACCTGATTCAATGGTATCCTGGTCACATTGCGAAAGCTGAAAAGAAGCTTAAAGAACAGCTTAAGCGTGTAGATGTGGTGCTGGAAGTACGAGATGCACGCATACCTTTAGCGACGAACCATCCGCAGATGACTGAGTGGGTGGGGAGTAAAGAGCGAGTGTTGGTGCTAAACCGAGTAGATATGATTACACAAAGAGCGCGATCGCTTTGGATAGATTGGTTTCAGCGTCAAGGTGAAGTGCCTTATTTTACCAATGCCCAACAAGGTCAAGGTGTGATTGCGGTATCAAAAGCAGCACAATTAGCCGGGATAGAGATAAATAAAAGAAGAAGCGATCGCGGAATGCTACCCCGTCCCGTCCGCGCTGTAGTCATTGGTTTTCCCAACGTCGGTAAATCAGCTTTGATTAACCGCTTGCTGGGAAAGCGAGTAGTCGAAAGTGCTGCTCGTCCTGGTGTAACTCGTTCCTTGCGCTGGGTGCGAATTTCTGAGCAATTAGAATTGCTTGATGCTCCAGGTGTCATCCCCATCAAATTAGAAGACCAAGAAGCCGCATTAAAGTTAGCGATTTGTGACGATATTGGCGAAGCATCTTATGATAATCAACTAGTAGCATCAGCACTCGCAGATTTACTGCTATACTTAGAAGCAGTAGCCACTGATGTATTACCGAAAAAACCCTTAGAGACTCGCTACGACCTCGACCCGACAACCGACACCGGAGAAGCATACTTACACGCGTTAGCTCTTCATCGTTACAAAGGTGATGTCGAGCGCACCGCAAGGCAACTTTTAACCGATTTTCGTAAAGGATTTCTCGGTACAATTCCCCTAGAATTACCACCTAATTTTGCTTCGTAGTCAGCACTTCAGTGCTGTCAATAGGCGTTAAAACGCCTACTACATTAAATAATTTTTCTTTCGTAGTCAAATAGGCGTTTCAACGCCTACTACATATTGCTGTAACATTTATTACATATAGTTGTCGAAAGCCCTTAACAGTGTCATAAAGAAATAGTAAAGGGTTAACCCTTCGCGTATTACTTGCCGTATTAGTTGCTTGCACCCAGCGAAGCTGGATTAATCTATCATTGTCATGACTGAACTCAAACTACGCCTACAAGAGGGAGATAACGACACAACGGTGACGGTGAATCAAGATGTATTCACCATCGGACGTTTGCCAGAATGTGACTTATACTTACCTTTTGGGGGAGTTTCTCGTTGCCATGCCCGCTTAGTGAAAATTGCCGCCGATTTGTGGACTATTGAAGACTTGGGCAGCAAAAACGGCACGCAATTAAATGAACATCTTGTTACCTCTCCTCAAAAGTTGCAGCACGGCGATATTTTATGGTTAGGCGATGTTAGTTTACTAGTGCTGTATGCAGATTATACTGAACCCCCACTCAGCCCCAGACAACAGGAAGTTGCTGAACAAAGAACAATTCTTCGCAATGTTCAACAATTGCAAGAGAAATGGATACAACCCAACGGTAAGGACGGGGAGACAACTAATAAAGACAAAACCATTGCTCGACTCAAAGACTTAGTAGATATAGCCAAGAATCTGTGTGCAGCCGCATCTATTGAAGAAATTTTCTCACAGGTGCAGCAAGTTATTTTTCGTTATCTCGACAGTATCGATCGCTTGGCATTGTTAATTGATGTGCATGGAGGTGGTAAACTGGAGTTAATGAACTCTGCCACTAGAAAAGCTTCCCAACAACAAAATTTAGCAGCAGATGGCAGTTGGATTAGCCGTAGTATCTGCCAAAAGGTATTTGCCGAAAAAGTCGCGATTCAAACTGCTGATGCTCAAAAAGATGACCGATTTGCTGGAGAACACAGCATTTTACTCAAAGGCATTCGCAGCGCGATGGCTGTACCTTTATGGGATGAAAATAAAGTTGTCGGCGTTCTTTATGCTGATGCTACCCTTTCTTCTTATCATTGGGACAATGAAGGCGAAGAAGAATTGAGCTTCTTTTCAGCATTGGCAAATCTTGTTGCTTCTAGCGTTCAACGTTGGTTATTGGTAGAAAAACTCAAAACTGAAGAAGTGATTCGCCAAAGATTAGAACGCTATCATTCTCCCGCAGTTGTGCAGCAGTTGATATCTGTGGGAGGATTGCCCAATGGTCGTTTAGCACCTGTAGAAACTGAAATCAGTATTTTATTTGCCGATTTAGTCGGCTTTACAGCAATTTCTGAACGAGTTACACCAACAGAAGTTGCTCAATTATTAAATAATTTATTTGAAGAAATGTTACAAGAAGTGTTTGGCTGGGGCGGCACTTTAGATAAATATATTGGCGATTGTATTATGGCATTTTTTGGCGCACCGGAACCGCAATTAGATCATGCAGATCGAGCCGTGGGTGCTGCCAAGGGTATGTTAACTCGTCTCGAAGAGCTTAACGCCAATGGTTTTTGGCAAGAATCGTTACAATTACGTGTTGCGATTAACAGCGGTAAAGCTGTGGTTGGCGATGTCGGCAGTTCCCAAAGAGTTGATTATACAGCTTTGGGCGCAACTATTAATCTGGCGGCGCGGATGGAGGCTGTTTGTCCTCCTGGTGAATGTGTCATTAGTGAAGTTACTTATAAAATGCTTTCACAATCCTCTGATTTTCAAGAGATGGGACATTACCGTTTTAAAGGCATTAATCGATTAGTCAAGGTTTATCAGACGAAAATGCATGATTTATAGCGGTTTTCGGTTGAGTGAGGTACATAAAACCTCACCCCCTCCCCTCTCCTTACTAAGGAGAGGGGTGTCCGGAACGGACGGGGTGAGGTTTTTGCATCGAAGTGAGAACTGCTATAACCGAATCGTATTGCCTCGCTGTTAGAGGTTGTTTGAAAAGTCTGATTTATTACACACCGGGCGAATATAATTCGCGGCTACACAGACAAAACCCGCGATTAGGCGGGTTGAAAAACCTTGATTTTAGTTAGTCCACGTAGGTGGACTTTGTTTGTGTAGTCGCGAATTATATTCGCCCAAAACTTTTAAAACATCCTCTTAGCCCAACCCCAAAAAACCAGAAATCAGCGGCAACACTTTACCACACTCTTCAACCAAAGTTGCCGCGCTGGGTAAACTAGAAATTGTCCCTTTTAAAATCTTCATCGCCGTTTTCGCTGACTTTTGCATTGCTCCTTCTTTGGGATTTTTCCCCGCTTCTGCTAAAGCTTTCACTTGTTCTAAAGCCTCGGCTTTATCTTCCTCGTTTAAATTAGTATCAGCTTCAATTGCTGTTTGCAATTGCGTCAATAATTCCTTAATTCCCGGTTTCTCAGGTTCCGGTGATGTTGGTAACTCGTTGATGGTTTTTGTTACCCCACCGCTGATTTCACCGAAATTCAAAGCTCCGTCTCCAATCGTAACATCTCTGCCGGCATTGTTGCCAATGCCGCCAATATCGATTTTGCTGCTGGAATCATTGCTGTTAGTCATATTTTTATTCTCTAGTTTATTGTCAACTTGAACATTTATAGGTTTATTCGCTAACAAGCTAATAATCTCTTTCATATCTCCGCTTTGTTGGCGATAGATGACTATTTGCTCATCTTTAGCTTGTAGTTGGGCTTTATATTTTTCTTCTACGGCTTGCAGTGCTAATTGATAATTGTTTGTAAAATCACTATGAATCTTTTCTTTATCAGCATCGAGAGGCACGTCTAACTTAACAACGACAAACCCATCACCTTTATTTCCAATACTCTGGATAGCTAATTCTGTGTCTTGATTTTCGACTTGCACATTCTTGAAAGCGTTAACAAAAGCTTTCCAGTCGATGCCGTCGCGGAATATTAAATCAACTGTATTTAAAACCTCTTCAAACAGCTTGGTAAATTCTCCTGGTTGAAATTCGCCACTACTGGGACGGCGTTCTCTATCATCGGTTCCGGGCTTGGGATCTTCTAGAAGATAGACAAAGCGACAATCGACATTATTTAATTTAGTTGTACTTTCAATATTCCACGCTTCTACACAAGCGCCAGTCATCTGAGCGCTGGTAAAATCAGTGTCAACAGCTTGAGTGAAAGTCAGGTTTGCTTTTTCTAAACAAGCTCCTTGAAAGGTGGCTTTGCTAATGTCTGCACCTTTGAGATTTGCTTCGTTTAAATCAGCACCTATCAAATTAGCGCCTTTGAAGTCAGCACCAGCATAAGATTTTCCTCTACCATTGCCAGTGACAAGTAATTTTAGAACAGTTAATTTAGTTAATATCGTGTCCTCTACTCTGGCAAAGTCAAGTTTTTTTGCTTCATAAAAACGGGTGCGTCTCAGGTTTGCTTTTCTAAAATCTGTGTTTTTCAAGGTTGCGCCGGTAAAGTCAGCATCGGTTAAATCGGCATTGCGGAAGCTGGTTCCACCTGTAGCAGCAAAGGCAAGAGCGAATGAGCGAACCCAAGCATCTTTTTCATTTCCTGCTAAACTACGCCAGCCAATGTAGGCGTTAGGCAATATGAAGGCGAGGGCAAAGACGACGGCTCCGAATTCGACGAAGATTCCTTCGGTAAGGAAGGCAAAGACTCCAGTTCCCGCTCCTACGATACCTCCTGCAACTGCTCGAAATTCAATGAAGACGAACGCAACAGCAAAGGTAATGACTACAGCTACTACTCCAGCTTCTGCCAGTGCAAAGGCTTGTGCAACTCTTCTGAATGTGCTGAGGATAAAGGCGAACTCTCCCCATGTAGCAGTTGGTTGGGTTCTGGCGAAATATAAAGCTCCTAATCCGCCAAAGACATTACCCAAGCCGGACGTAAGGACAAATGAAAACACAGCGAATTTTAAACCTGCTGTCAATCCCTTGCAGATAGCAAAAACAAAAAAGACTGCTACTGCAACTACGGAGAGTAACCCAGTAAGAAATTTTTCAGTAAAGTTAGTGTCAAAAATATATGTTATTAACATACCAAGGGGGATTGAACCACACCCTGATATTGCCGCCAGCAGCCATGAAACTATAAGCAACCCAATTACCCAACGTCGCTGTAATCCAGCTTTAGCACCTGTAAAGTCAGCGTTTTTGAGAATAGCGTTGGTAAAATCTGCCCCTCTAATATCTGCCTTGCTAAAGTTTGCCCCTGTCAGGTTTTGACCTTTAAAAGAGCGACCTCGGAGATTTTGACCGGAGTAGTCTGGCGGCATAACTGGGTCATTATCAGGTTATTGTTGAGATTGTATACAACTTTGCTGGGTAATATTCCGGATTTTGTGACAATTTGGTTAAGTTCCGGTGTTGCAATATTCTCAATTGGCGTCCAAACCCGCCCGGAAATCAATTTCACAGGCTAATAGCGCAAGTCCATTAAAACTGATTCTTGCACCATTCTCGATTAGCAGCATCGCCCGCCTGGAAATTAATTTCCAGGCTAATAGCGCAAGTCCACTCAAGTGGACTGAAATCCCGATATGCTTAATGTTTAGTCCTCTTTAGAGGACTTGAGCTATAAGCAAGTGGGTTTGCAACCCCAGGCGGGTTGAAAGCGTAGTCTTTTAAAACTATCCACTAAGAATATAAAATGGCAAAGCTTGCCATAATTATTGTAGTCTTGTGCTGGTGCGTTAGGGTAGCATAACGCACTTACGGGAGCGGTTCCACAAGTTACGGGAGCGGTTCCACAACTTACGGGAACGGTTCCCCAACTTACGGGAGCAGTTCCCCAACTTACGGGAGCAGTTCCCCAACTTACGGGAGCAGTTCCCCAATTTACGGGAGCAGTTCCCCAACTTACGGGAGCAGTTCCCCAACTTACGGGAGCGGTTTCATAACTTAGGGGAGCAATTCCTCAACTTACGGGAACAGTTCCTAAACTTACGGGAACGGTTAAGGCAAGAGACGCGATAAATCGCCGTCTCTACAAAGGACTGATTATTAGATATCTCCGGAAAAGACGTAGAGACGTTCCTTTCGCAACGTCTCTACAAGGGTTTCGTACAACGCATCATTAATTTATGGAGAAGTCTATTGTAAAGACGGTGATTTATCGCGTCTTTGTGATCTATGATTTTCATCAAAAAACGATGTCACCCCAATCTCACCTCCTTATCTCATGTCAATGGCGACTTTTGCAAGAAGTCTAATGTTAGTAGTTAATGGGTAAGAGAAATTTTTGACAACCATCAACCAATAATAAAATAAGTAGTATATATACTGATGGTAGTTGTATGTTTTATTTGAGCTTAAGTTGCGAAACCTTAACATTGAGAAACCAAATCTTGTTTAACAGACTAGAATTTGGGTGGTAGCTAAGGAACTGGGGACTAGGGACTAGGGATTGGGGACTGGGTAAGAATTTTCATCCATCAGTAATCCCAAATCCCAAATCCTTGGTTAGATTAAGCTACTGTAAGTTATTTTCAACGGGAAGTCAGGTTATGGCGATCGCCACCATTAATCCCGCTACAGGGGAAACACTAAAAACTTTTGAGCCGCTAACTGATGCGGAAATTGCCGCTAAGTTGGATTTGGCAGGTTTGGCTTTTGATGAATATCGCAAAACTAGTTTAGTAGATCGCTCTCACTGGTTACAACAAGCTGCTGATATCTTAGACAAAGAAAAAGCTGACTTTGCTAAGATAATGACCCTAGAAATGGGCAAACCTTACAAAGCTGCCATTTCTGAAGTCGAAAAATGCGCCGCAGTTTGTCGCTACTACGCTGAACATGCTGCTGAATTTCTCGCGGATGTTGCCGTAGAAACCGATGCCAGTCGTAGTTTTGTTCGCTACCAGCCATTAGGTATAATTCTCGCCGTCATGCCGTGGAATTTCCCCTTTTGGCAAGTATTCCGCTTTGCTGCACCAGCACTGATGGCAGGTAATATCGGCTTGCTGAAACACGCTTCTAATGTGCCGCAGTGCGCCTTGGCAATTGAGGATATCATCCAAAGGGCAGGTTTTCCCAAAGGTGCTTTTCAAACACTATTAATTGGTGCTGCGAAGGTAGCAGATTTAATGGCTGATGATCGAGTTAAAGCTGCCACCTTGACAGGAAGCGAACCGGCAGGTGCATCACTTGCGGCTGCTGCGGGCAAACAAATTAAAAAGGTCGTCTTGGAATTAGGGGGAAGCGATCCGTTTATCGTGTTAGAAAGCGCTGACTTAGAAACAGCAGTTGCAACAGCGACTACAGCACGGATGTTGAATAACGGGCAATCATGTATTGCAGCGAAACGTTTTATTGTGGTGGAAGCGATCGCCGATAAATTTGAAAAACTACTCTTAGAAAAATTCCAAGCCCTAAAAGTTGGCGATCCTATGTTACCAGACACGGATTTAGGACCTTTGGCAACTCCCGGTATTCTCCAGGAACTAGACGAACAAGTACAAGCAAGTCTTAAAACTGGGGCAAAAATCCTCATTGGTGGACAAGCTTTAAGCGATCGCCCTGGTAACTACTATCCGCCCACGATTCTTATTAATATTCCCACAGATAGCCCTACCGCACAAGAGGAATTTTTTGGACCTGTGGCAATGTTATTTCGGGTTGCGGATATTGATGCGGCGATCAAGCTCGCAAATGATACACCCTTTGGTTTAGGTGGAAGCGCTTGGACGCAAAATGAAGGGGAAAGCGATCGCTTAATTTCCGAAATCGAAGCCGGTGCCGTATTTATCAACAGTATGGTAAAATCCGACCTCCGGATGCCCTTTGGGGGTATTAAACGTTCTGGATATGGACGGGAATTAAGTATTCAAGGCATCCACGAGTTTGTCAATGTTAAAACAGTGTGGGTTAAGTGATTTTAACCGCAGATGCACGCGGATGGACGCGGATAAAAGAGGAGATTATCTAAAGTATGAAGTATGAAATAAATACTATGGGGTTTAAGACCCCCGTCTCAAAGATAGGTTTTTATTTGGGCTTTCTTTCAAATCCCTGTTCAAATTCTTTCTATTTTCATCCTTCATCTTTTATCCTTCATCCTTTTTAACTGCGTTCATCTGCGGTTGTTATATCTTTTACTACTAAGGAAATGAAATGAATACAGCGGATCTACTGGTACAGTGTTTAGAAAATGAAGGTGTGGAATACGTTTTCGGACTCCCCGGAGAAGAAAACTTGGACGTTTTGGAAGCATTGAAAAATTCTTCCATTCAATTTATCACCACCCGTCACGAACAAGGTGCGGCATTCATGGCAGATGTCTACGGACGTTTGACTGGAAAAGCTGGGGTGTGTCTTTCTACACTCGGTCCTGGAGCAACAAACTTGATGACGGGTGTCGCTGATGCTAACCTGGATGGTGCGCCTTTGGTAGCAATTACCGGGCAAGTTGGCACAGATAGAATGCACATTGAATCGCATCAATATTTAGATTTGGTAGCGATGTTTGCCCCGGTGACAAAGTGGAATAAGCAAATTGTGCGACCGAGTATTACACCAGAAGTTGTGCGAAAAGCCTTTAAAGTAGCGCAAAGTGAAAAACCCGGTGCAGTTCATATCGATGTGCCGGAAAATATTGCCGCCATGCCTGTAGAAGGGCAACCTTTGCAGAAGTATAATATTGAAAAAACCTATGCTTCTTTTGCGAGTATTCGGGCAGCAGCAGCAGCAATTTCTCAGGCGGTTAATCCGTTAATATTAGTGGGAAATGGAGCGATTCGCGCTCAAGCTAGTGATGCTGTGACGCAATTTGCTACCCAGATGAATATCCCTGTTGCCAATACATTTATGGGCAAAGGTGTAATTCCTTATACTCATCCTCTGGCATTGTGGTCAGTGGGATTGCAACAGCGAGATTTTATCACTTGTGCTTTTGATAAGGCAGATTTAGTGATAGCGATCGGCTATGATTTGATTGAGTTTTCCCCCAAAAAATGGAATCCTACCGGTAAAATTCCCATTGTTCATATTGGGGCAAATCCTGCGGAAATTGATAGTAGTTATGTTCCTTGTACTGAAGTAGTTGGGGATATTTCTGATTCTCTGAATGAGATTTTAAAGTTAGCAGATAGACAAGGTAAACAGAACCCATTTGCCATCAGTTTACGGTCAAGTATTCGTGCCGATTACGAACAATACGCTAATGATGACGGATTTCCGATAAAGCCACAAAAGTTAATTTATGACTTGCGGCAAGTGATGGGACCAGAAGATATTGTAATATCTGATGTCGGCGCACATAAAATGTGGCTTGCCCGTCATTATCATTGTCATAGTCCGAATACTTGTCTTATTTCTAATGGCTTTGCCGCAATGGGAATTGCCATTCCTGGTGCTTTAGCAGCAAAACTCGTTCATCCTAACCGTAAAGTTGTCGCTGCAACTGGTGATGGTGGATTTATGATGAATTGCCAAGAATTAGAAACAGCTTTACGCGTTGGTACACCTTTTGTCACCTTAGTTTTTAATGATGGTGGCTACGGTTTAATTGAGTGGAAACAAGAAAATCACTTTGGCAAAGGTAGATCATCTTTTATACGTTTTGGCAATCCTGATTTTGTCAAATTTGCCGAAAGTATGGGTTTAAAAGGCTACCGTGTTGAATCTGCTACTGATTTAGTTCCGATTCTCAAAGAAGCTTTAGCACAAGATGTACCAGCAGTCATAGATTGTCCTGTGGATTATCGCGAAAACAGCCGCTTTAGTCAAAAAGCCGGCGAGTTGAGTTGCGAAGTCTAAAAAAGTTAGGAGTTATTGACTTCTGACTCCTCATTCTTGAGTTTATAGCAGTGGCTTTACTCTTTCAGGAATGAGCGCAAAAACTCTCCTAAACTCTGTGTTCTCTGTGTTCTCTGCGGTTCGTTATTCAGTCCTAAAAGCCTAAATTCTATCTTGAAAGAGGATTAAAGGGATATACTTCTAAAAATTGATAAACAATGTTACTTTCATTATTTCATGAATGAACAGTGATATAGATGTTATAGGTGATAAAACAGCTTCCTGAAGAAGATATAGAGTGGATTTTGACACAAAGTTCCTATTTCCTACTTTTATGACAAATTCTTTGTATGGAAAGATTATTTACTCTGGAAGAAGGGGATAATAGCGATGATTGGCAAGAAGAAGGGTTAAGACAGATAAAACCATTTGCTCATTTGTTAGATACATAAAAGGAGGACTGAAGAAATGCCTTTTAGTAGTTACAAGAGTATTAGCGTTGTTGCCAAAGAATTTCAGATTAAGTATATTCGGGATAATTTCATTATGGAAACACATTTTGAAATTAGTGAGACTTTTAGACAGGAATTAGATTTGATTTTTAATGAAGGAGTATTTGATAATTCAGAAATTGCTATTTGTGAGAATATGATTTATCCAGTATTAAAAGAAGTCTGGAAAGCGTATCGGAGTAAGTTTTTACTTTGGAGTCACCAAACGTTGATTTACGATCAGAATTTGTGTGGTGTTCCTGATTATATATTGGCAAAGCGATCGCCTCTTGGTACAGTAGTGTTTGACAAGCCATATTTTGTCTTAGTTGAAGCAAAGAAAGAAAGCGACTTTACCGAAGGTTGGGGTCAGTGCTTGGCAGAAATGTTAGCAGTGCAGCGGATTAATAACGAACCAGAAAAGACGATATTTGGCATTGTTTCTAATGGAGCAATTTGGCAGTTTGGCAAGCTAAATTTAGATATTTTTACACAAAATAAAACTTTCTATACAATTCAAGACTTGGATCAGCTATTTGCGGCTGTTAACTATGTGTTTCAACAGTGTGAATTACAATTAGATAATTAAGGCTAAATAAAAAATGAGCAAGCAATATTTTTGTATCTTATGACTAATAATTATAACACTGTGAGTTAATTGAGGAGGTTGAGGAGGGATACCGCTTTCAAGTAGAGTTGATTCGGCAGTGGTTTACCCAGAAGTAAGAATTGAAACGCAAAGGAACGCAAAGTCATCGCGGAGGTTCGCAGAGTAAAGATAAATACCTCTGTGTCCCTCTGCGTTTAAAAATTAATACGTTGGAACTGATGGATCTACTTCTTTACTCCAAGCGGTGATACCACCTTTGAGGTTTGTCCCTTCGATTCCGGCTTCTTTGAGGATGCCCAAAGCTTTCGCCGATCGCCCGCCCATCTTACAATGAGCTATTAAGCGGTGTCCGTTGAGTAATTTTTTAACTTTTGTCACACCTTGCCCACTTTCAATATCCCCTAATGGGACTAAAACGCTCCCTTGTATTTTGGCAATTTCATACTCATGGGGGTTGCGGACATCCAGCAGGACGAAATCATTTGCATCGCTATCTAGCAACTGCTTTAATTCCTGCACTGTCATTTCTTGAATTTCCATCTGCTGTTTTGCTTCCTCTGCTTTTGCTTGTGGGATACCGCAGAATTGTTCGTAGTCTATCAACTTTTCAATTACTGGGCGCACTGGATTGGGACGCAGCTTTAATTCCCGGAATTTCATGTTAAGGGCATCATACAGCATTAAGCGCCCGCTGAGAGTTTCACCCTTACCCAAAATGATTTTAATAGTTTCCGTTGCTTGAATTAAACCAATAATTCCTGGTAAAATTCCTAGTACGCCACCTTCGGCACAAGAGGGAACCATTCCTGGTGGTGGTGGTTCTGGGTACAAGTCACGATAATTCGGTCCACCTTGGTAGTTAAATACCGTAGCTTGCCCTTCAAAGCGGAAAATTGAACCGTAAACGTTGGGTTTATCTAACAACACGCAAGCGTCGTTTACTAGATAACGTGTGGGGAAGTTATCAGTTCCATCCACGACGATATCGTAAGGCTTAATTATATCAAGCGCGTTTTGCGAACTTAAGCGCGTTTCGTACAAATCAACTTGACAATGAGGGTTAATTTCGTGAATCCGGTTTTTTGCCGATTCTATCTTCGGTTTACCTACCCAAGATGTACCATGAATTACTTGGCGTTGCAAGTTGGAGGTATCGACAATATCAAAGTCAACAATACCGATGCGTCCGATACCCGCTGCTGCAAGATACAATAGCAACGGCGCACCGAGTCCACCTGTACCGATACACAATACACTAGCGGCTTTTAAACGTTTTTGTCCTTCCAATCCGACTTCTGGCAAAATCAGGTGTCGGGAATAGCGTTCGTAATCGTCTTTTGTTAACTGGACTTCATCCAGATTGGGATTGAGCATAGCAGTTTGATGTGGAAGCGCGGAATATTAATCCTACCGAAAAATGTGACGCTGTGGGGAGTAGAGACGCGATTAATCGCGTCTGTACAAGCGTGAGGAACCGGAGCGTCTGTACAAAAGTGGGGGAAGAAAAGATAAAATTTTGAATTGTTAATTTTTTTATGCAATTTCAATTTCTTCTTCTTGAAATTGGTGATTCTTGTCAAGACACCAGCTTTTGAGTTCTAAAGCTTTGCCGTTGGGGACAGAAACTATGATATATGAATATTCTTGCCAAGCAAGGAAGCGATCGCTTTCTGAGGGAATCGCTGGATTATCTGGATGGGAGTGGTATATACCAATAATATTTAAAGAGCGATCGCGTGCTTGTTTTTGTACTTTTAGCAGAATTTCGGGTGCGATCGCATATCTCCGTCTTTTACTATCCTCTTCACTCCAAGCATTCTCTGTTGGCATCACTTCTACCACAGTTTTGCTCTCATTAGCCAGATAACCCAACATTATACCGCAGCACTCTTCTGGATAGGTGCTTGCGGCATGGGTGCGGATTATTTGCAAGTGTTGTGAACTTACTTTAAGCACGACAATTATTAACCGAGAAAGCTTGCCACTAATCAAGTTACCATAGTAACTTTCCCTGTAGCGAGGTCGTAACGACCGCCAACAATTTTCAGTTTGCCTTCTTTAATCAATTTTCCTAAAATTGTTGAAGATTCTGCCAATCTTCCCACTTGATATTGCACGTTGGCAATGATAGAATTTTCTTCTATATTGCCTGTTTTGTTTCTTACCCTTTCTACAGCTGGTTTGATTTCCTCAACAAAAACGCCAATTCTACCAGGGAGAGGATCGCCTTTAATTGCGGCTGAAACTGCACCGCATCTTGCATGACCTAAAACCATGATAGTTTGGGCACCCAATACGGCTGTAGCAAATTCTAAACTACCTATAGCCTCTTGAGCAGCTATATTACCAGCAAGTCGCACGACAAATAAATCTCCTAGTCCCTGATCGAAAACGATTTCCGCAGGCACTCTCGAATCGGCACAACCTAGTATAGCAGCAAAGGGATACTGAGCTACGGAAGTTTCTTGCAAACGCAACTTTGATTGGTTAGGGTTAAGACGCTTTCCGTCAATAAAGCGTTGATTTCCCTCAATTAATCTTTTTAAAGCTGCATCAGGACTAACTGGTTGAGGTTTTTCTACAGGTGTAGATTGTTGTTCAGCAACAGCTTTGTCTCCACTCAAAAATACAGTGCTAGCAGCAGTAGCAGCAATCCCAAAGCCTCCCACACCTACTAACTTTAATAAATTACGACGTCCAGCAAATCCATTAATTCGGCTCATTAATTCACCTTAATTTGATACACAAAATTGATACCAAGTTGCTTCCTCATCCGCAACGTCTGCACCCCTATGTCTATTGGGGAGCAAAGACGCTATGAGTAAGAACAACTCAAAGTATTACTACAACTGAGTAATAAAAAAATCTTTCTTATTTCCACTGACTATACCAAAATTCGGTATAACAATTTAAGTTTTGCGCTACATAAGAATGTTTGGTTTGACTGTGGTGTTTCTCTATGGTTGGCGATCGCTAAAACTCTTATCAGTAAAATAGGAGTGTTGCCCGTTAACAAAGAACACTCAACGGGTAACAACTCTATAGACATCTCCCTAAAAGTAAAGACGTAGCAATACTAGGTCTATACAAGGGTTTCGGGCAACGCATAATAAAAGAGCGGTCGATGTCTTATGAATAAATTAAATATTTGAGTGCAATTTCATCTGACAGAATCACGTAATAACAGTTACCTTGCCTGTATCAAGGTCGTAAATAGCGCCAATTATTTTTAGTTTGCCAACGCTTACCAATTTCGCCAAAATCGTTGACTTTTTCGTTAATTCTTGAACTTGATATTGAATATTGGCAAGAACCGCATCTTCTTGGATATCACCTGTTGTTAACTTTACCCTTTGTACAGCAGGTTTAATGCCCTCAACAACAAAGCCAATTTTCCCTGGAAGTGGCTCGTTTTTCATTGCCTGGGCTACTGCACCGCATCTTGTATGACCTAAAATCAGGATTAACTGACAACCCAATACTGTTGTAGAATATTCTAGGCTGCCTGTAACCAAATCACTGACAACATTACCAGCGACTCGCACCACAAATAAATTTCCAAGTCCTTGATCGAAGACTATTTCTGCTGGTACTCTAGAATCTGAACAACCCAATATCGATGCAAAAGGATACTGTCCTTTAGCAACTAATCGCAAACGTTCTAAAGATTCATCAGAATGTTGAGATTTTTGCTGTACAAATCGTTTATTTCCATCTAACAATCGTCTTAAAGCTACATCAGGAATTACAGGATTAGGATTGACTGGATAAGCATCAGCAACTACAGTTTGTGGATTAAGAGCTTCCTGTGTATCCCAAAGTAGGCTAAAACTTGTAGCAATACCAAAGCCTACCATACCTGCCAGCTTTAATAAATGACGACGCCCGACAAATCCATTAATTCGACTCATCAATCTACCTGACAAAAGCTTGGTCGTTGCCAGGAACATATCAAATTTAAGAGGGATGTGAGAGTACCCTCTTACACGGTTTAAGAGTCATTTAATCTTTACTTTATTGGTTGTTAGTAGATGGTTGTTGGTTGATAGTTGTTTTAGTCACCACTATCAATTATCCACTATCCACTATTAGACATCTCCGAAAAAGAATGTAGAGACGTAGCATGCTACGTCTCTTGGGTTCGGGCAACGCATAATTAATTTCTACTCCTATGTCTATTATGCCTAATGCCTTTTCCCGGCACCAAGATACAATTCACCTACTTTAGGATCGTTCAACAAGTCTTGACCTGCACCTGTAATTGCATCACGTCCAGATTCTAAGACACAACCCCGATCAGCCATTTCTAAGGCTTTACGAGCATTTTGCTCTACTAATACGATCGCTGTACCACTTTGATTAATTTGTTTAATCTGGTCAAAAACTTGCGTTACCAAAATAGGAGATAAAGCCGCAGAAGGTTCATCTAATAGCAGCAAACTCGGTTCTAACATCAAAGCTTTGCCCATTGCTAACATTTGACGTTCTCCACCAGAAAGTGTACCGGCACGTTGACGACGGCGATCGCTTAATCTAGGAAACATGTTAAATATTTTATCTTTCAACGGCTTTAAAGCAACATTGCGGACAAAAGCCCCCATTTCTAAATTTTCTTCCACGCTGAGGGAGGGGAAAACGTTAGCGATTTGCGGTACGTAGCACATTCCCCGCTGCACAATTTGATTTGACTTTAGTCCGACGATATTTTCACCTTTGAAGGTGATTGTACCTGTATGAGGTGTCAAAAGTCCAAAAATGGTTTTTGCCAAGGTGGATTTACCTGCACCGTTGGGACCAATTACTGTAACCAATTCTCCCGCTTCTACCCGAAAATTTACACCTTGCAGAATATCCACGTCTTTAATATAGCCGGCGCGGACATCGTTAACTTCTAATAAATAGTCATTAGTCATTGGTCATTAGTTAGGAGGAGCGGAGTTGTAGAGACGTTCCGGCGGAACGTCTGTACTAAAGGAGCGGAGTCACGAGTTAAATAACTATTGACTATAGACTCTGGACTAATAACTATTATGGCGTTTTCTGTAAATCCGGTCTTTCTTCAGGAACGATCGCTCCTTCTACCGGGCAAACTTGAAGACATATACCACAATCAATGCAAGTAGCAAAGTCAATCCAATACCAATCTGTTCCCTTGGTGTTTTTGCCTGGTCCTGGATGAATACAAGCTACTGGACAAGCTTGTACGCAATCTGCCACACCTTCACAGACATCAGTAACAATTGTATGCGACATAATTCCCCTCTTGGATCGCTTATAGCTGTATTGAATCAGCTATTTATAGCCTAGCAACAATACTTATTTATTAGTTAATAGTCAATAGTCAATAGTCAATAGTCAATAGTCAATAGTCAATAGACATCTGGTAGAAATGAACTATGCGTTGCCCAAAATCCTTGTAGAGACGTAGCACTTGGTAGTCTGTTAGGTCTTTTCTACCAGATGTCTAATAGACATCTGGTAGAAATTAATGATGCCTCAACCAAAACCCTTGTAGAGACGTAGCACTTGGTAGTCTCTACATTCATTTTCACTCCTATGTCTAATAGTCCAAAGTCAAAAGTCAAAATAATTCATAATTTATAATTAATAATTCATAATTTCACTTCTAGTTCGTAGTACCCACCACTGATTGTAGACCACTGAATATTTGATTCAGT
>CASBQC010000406.1 GCA_949127805.1 Nostocales cyanobacterium PMM_0081 | reverse complement strand
TTCTAGTTCGTAGTACCCACCACTGATTGTAGACCACTGAATATTTGATTCAGTGTTCGTAGTACCCATTTTTTTTAATTATGAATTATGAATTATGAATTAATAATTATTTGGTCAATGGTCAATGGTCAATGGTTAATAAACTCTTGACTTTTGACTCTTGACTTTTGACTTTTGACTCTTGACTTTTGACTTTTGACTTTTGACTCTTGACTAAAATCAAGTTGCCACTGCGGGTTGTAAGGAACACATTAAATCCTGAATTCCCTTTTGTAAATATCGCGTTACTGTCATTGGACTAGTGCCAATTTTCTTTGCGGCATCTTTGCGAGAAAATTCTTTTAAAAAGACTAATTCAACAGCCAAGCGGGGCTTTTCTTCTAACATATTTATTGCCCCTTGGAGTTGTTGCCGTTCTTCTTCTTGTTGTTGAAAAGCCGTAGAACGGGGACAGGGAAGTGCTTCACCTAAAGTTATTTGGCAATCAACATACTGAATTGGAGTAGCATCTAAACTCAAAGGCATCCGATTTTGAGCCGCTAACTTAGTTTCTTGCCATTCATAGACAGATACTTTGAGTATGTTGGCAATTTCCGAATCTTTCGGAGGACGACCTAAAGATATTGATAATTCCCGGCGAATTTTTTGCCCTTCATTGTAGAGTTCTTGCCAGCGACGGGGTATCTTTAATAGAGTGCTGCGATCGCGCAAAAAGTGCAGCATTTCTCCGCGAATGTAGGGCACAGCAAACGAACTAAAAGCATATCCTTGACTCGGATCAAATCGCTCAATTGCCCTGATTAAACCGAAATAACCGATTTGTTCTAAATCTTCATAAGGTTCATTACATTGATGGCTGAATTTATGAGCCATCTTACGCACCAAGCCAGTATGTAACTGTACAAGTTGATTACGAAGTTTAATAGAAGGATTCTGGTGGTATAAGTGCAATAACTCAATACCATCAGACCGCAGAGAGGACTGACTTGTTACCATATTAATTCCTTTCTAGTAACTCCTTTTTATGAAAAATTGGAGTTGCGTAAGTTTTCATCAAAGCTGTAATTTATTTTCCTTAGATGGGGCTGAATAAACCATCGTCGTTCTACTGAACTTGTGAATAGTCTAACTTTAGGAATAAGTATTAATACGCATGTTTTTTGTACCGTTATCTGTTTCCGGCTATTTTGACTTGATATAAATCAAGTGAGGAATTCCGCCATTTGTGAAATCACATAGCTCTCTTGATATAAGTCAAAATAGAAGTGAGCAGAACTGCTTTTGTGAAAAATTAGTTGTGAAATATGAGCAATACCAGTAATTTTCGTAACGCTATCCGTGAGGCTAAAAATCAAGCCCTCATCGGTCCAAATGTAATTGCCAATGCCCTTCCCTACGTTGGTGGTGGACTGGTCTTAACGGCAGTGGCAGCTTACGGCGGTTTAGGAGTCATCCGTACTAACCCCGGAATTTTCATGCCCACCCTGATTGGTGCGGTCATCCTGGAATTAATTCTGTTTTTTGTTGCCCAAAACGTTGCTGAAAAAGGCAACAAAGGCGTTGCCCTGCCCCTCTTAGCAACCTACAGCCTCTTGTCGGGATATACTCTCAGTGGCTTGATTTATCTCGCTTTGAGAACCCAAGGAGTTGGCATTCAAGGAATTGGTATAGCTGCCCTTAGTTGTGGTATCACTTTTATTGCCGCCCGTCAAGTGGGTTCAAATCTCTCTGACTCAGACGGCATGGCTTTGACTAAAACTATCAATCTAGGCGTTATTGCCTTGGTGGTTGTTTGTCTAGCACAATTCGGGTTGACGTTGTTCGGTGTTTACACCCCAAATTGGTTAGAAATTGCTATTTCTGGGCTGGGTGTGCTTTTATTTGTTGGCGCATCTGTAGTTGATTTCTACATCTTGCCGCGCACCTACAGCGATGAGCAATATCTACCTGCGGCTTTGTCGATGTACCTTACCTACATCAATTTATTCGTCTTTATATTACGGTTGCTAATTGCCCTCAATAGCCGCGATTAATTCGCCTGCCCTCAGAATAGACATAGGTCTGGAAAAAATGTAGAGACGTAGCATTGCTACGTCTCTTGGGGTTTTGGGTAGCACATAGTTAATTTCCACATCGGTTGTCTATTAATTGAAACGCAGGAATATCATGTCTGGTAAATCGCACACATTGTAAAGACGTTCCACCGGAACGTCTCTACGATTGTTGGTGATAATTTATTTCACTGCTGAAATTACGCCGGCACTACAAATTTTTCGCTTCCTGCAAGCCCAAAAGCTGCGTGAATAACTTGCAAAGCTTTAACACCTTGTTCTTGATGGACGACACAGCTAATTTTAATTTCTGAGGTGGCGATCATTTGAATGTTAATTTGGTGTTTAGCGATCGCCTCAAACATTTTCGCGGCAACTCCTGGTTGTCCCTGCATACCTGCACCAACAATACTCACTTTGGCGATCGCATTATCCAAAACAATTTCACCCCAGCCAAATTCTACCGCTGCTTGTTGCAGCATTTTCTTTGCCGCTTCCCCATCCATCCTGGCAACAGTGAAGGCTATATCTCGTCTGGGAACACCATCAATTACTCGGCAACGCTGAGATTGGATAATCATATCCACGCTGATATTGTGCTGCGCTAATAGTCCAAACAACTTCGCTGCCATCCCCGGACGATCTGGTAGTTGACGAATCGCTAGACGCGATTGGTTCATGTCTAAAGCGAC
>CASBQC010000405.1 GCA_949127805.1 Nostocales cyanobacterium PMM_0081 | reverse complement strand
GTTCCACCGGACCCAGAGACGTTCCGGTGGAACGTCTCTACGAGAGTTAGCAGTTATTAACGTCGTCTACCAGAACCAAACGAGCGGCTAGGTGCAGAACGCCCACCACTACCAAAACCACTACCAGAAGGGCGTCTGGTGGTGCTGGATCTGCCAGAAGGTCTTAAAGTACTGCCGCCATAACCTGAACCGGTGGCGCGGCTGTTGCCTGTTGAAGGACGCGGTGCAGTACGTACATTAGAACTACCAGGATATGAATTTCTAATCGTCCCTGTACTGCGGAAAGCAGTGCGATTTCTCTCGACTGCGGGTGGCTCATTGTAACGAGTTCGGTAATTACTAACTGCTTCACCGTAGCTGCTTCCATAGCCGCCGTAGCCTCTTAGTACCCCGGACGGCTGATAAGCTGGCGGTACATAATGCTGAGGTCTAAATAGTAAACTACCGATCGCCTGTCCTGCCACACCACCAGCCACCGCTCCAGCAAACGGCGCCCAGAAGCCATTTTGTTGTTTGACTACAACTGTTTCCTGTTGTCCGGTTTGCGGATTTGTTTTATTTTCGGTGACATTATGGACATATTCAATTTTAAAATCTTCTGTCAAATATAAGGCAGGCTGACCTTTTTCTACCTTTAGATAACTTTTCTTACCTTGCTTAATTTCATCATCGGTAAGCCGTGCCATTTGCAGATTTTGGGATTTAAAACTTGGGGGGGTAGCATTAAATAAAAATAGCGTATACTCCCCATTACTATCGTCGAATGTAGCTTGTTGCACATCATACTGACCATCACTCAGCTTGGTAGTAGTTGATGTTTGGCTAGCATTCTTAGCTTGAGGAGTAGTAGCTTGGTTAGAACCGCCGCCGCAGCCGACAGTTGTCAAGCATAAACTTAGTGCTAAAAAAACGGCTGTAAATTTACGCATTATTGTCTTGAGCATTTGACTATTATCCTATCTTCGAGCTTAACAAGTTATTCATTCGAGTTGTAAGTAGGGACTACCCTACAAGTTACAAAGGAATCAATTCTGGGTAATATTGCAACAACTGATCGTTACTTAGTTCGTCACCTAACTGCGCGGGCGAAAAATGCACTTGGATTGCTCTTAGTTTATGTTTGTAGTGCAAGTTTATAATCGCTTTAAATCCATCTTTTAGCGCTGCAATGTTAGAAAGGTCACTTTCTAATTCTGGCACTTCTCCTTCATAAGCTAATGTAATCATTACAATTACATTGCGCGTCACAGGTATAGATAAAGGTTCATTCGACCTGGAGGTAGAACTAAAATCTGGTTCACTCAGATAACGTTCGGCGGAGTCGGTAAATAATTCATTTACATAATCTCCTGCCTCACCTTCACTCCAAAATACATCTCCTTCATTCGCCGCAGAAGTCCAATATTCATCGTATTGGAGTAGAGTTTGGCAAAGTT
This sequence comes from Nostocales cyanobacterium PMM_0081, assembly GCA_949127805.1. Classification (GTDB taxonomy): domain Bacteria; phylum Cyanobacteriota; class Cyanobacteriia; order Cyanobacteriales; family Nostocaceae; genus Hassallia. The sequence goes on along the minus strand of CASBQC010000405.1, from coordinate 3,436 downwards.
CTACTAATCCTTCTCCTAAAACTTCTACGTCGCCATCGACATCAATTGCTTGGCGTGCGCCCCGATTTAATTGTCCCAAAATTGGTGCTACTTCAGATCCTGCTAAATGTATAAACAGGCGACAGACTACATAACGAGTCTTACCCATCATTTTATTAAAGCCATCGCGCATTTTTGCTTCTCCTTAATTTGTTGGTTGGAGCGTTGTTGCTTGGAGCGTTGGAGCGTTGGAGCGTTGTCCCAAATAACTCTTACCCACTATCCACTATCCACTATCCCTTGTACAGACGCGATAACCTGTGTCTCTACTATCCACTAACTAATATAATGAAATCCTTTAAGGAAATCGACAATTGTGTTTACCGAAGGTAGTATAACATTGGTAGATGTATTAGAGCTTTCATCATATGAAGAATTAATTGCTCCACGATTAATAAATTTTTTACCAAAGTTAGGATGGTCATGCACAATCAAAGTGTGAGCGCTGGAATTTGTTAATATAGTTTGGGTAGGTGTTTGGAAGAAGTTGACTTTTGCTGCTATTTCTAGAATTTTTTGCATTTGTTTAATTGTAGCGGCATTACTTCTAGCTTCTTCTATCAAAGCAGATAAAAGATTTGCGCGATCGCTCTTATTTTCTGGCTGGGTAGAGATATCTTCACGATTAATTATTTCTACAACTTCATGAATATTTCTTTGGGTAGTTGCGGCATCTTTAAAAGGAAGAATCGCAATGTAAGCTGTGGGAAATAAAGCTGCGTCGCTATCTACTCGAAACGTGAAAACAGTCCGACGCCGCCCGATTTCCATGCTGGGGGGTTGTCTGAGTTGCCGATATTGCTGGGATATTTGATAATAAGCGCCAGCTAAGGCAAAATGTGCTTCTGGTTCTAGAGCCGCATCTACGATAATGCGGATTGTCGGCGGAGTTTCGTTAAAAAAGTCTGGTGAGTCAACAGAGGTAAAATTTTGGATAATTGAGCGATCGCCTGTCGGACTCAAATCAACCCATTCGCAAGTTATACCTTCAGTTTTTAAACCAAATCGTGAAGTAGCGTAAAGTTTTGCCCCAGTTAAAGTCGCTCCCGTTAAATCTGCACCTACCCATTCTGCCTTAATTAATTTAGCTTCTGATAAATCGGCGTGTACCAAACTCGCATTTGTTAAATTAGCATTACTCAAGTCTGCGCCAATTAAGTTTGCGCCACTCAATTTTGCCTCGCTTAAATCTGCCCATCGCAGATTCGCGCCGCTTAAATCTGCCCATCGCAGATTCGCTCCACTCAAGTTAGCACCTTTGAGGTTAGCTGCTTTAAGATTCGCCTGTCTGAATTCGGCTTCTCGGAAATTTGCACTCTCCAGGTCAGTACGACTCAGATCGGTGACGTTGAAATTAGCTTGCTCACAATTAGCTTGCGTCAAAGAAGCGCCTCTAAGGTTCGCCTCGCTCAAATTGGCGCGACAAAGTACGGCGTGACGCAGTGTCGCTTCTCGTAAATCGGCGCTGCTGAGGTTTGCTTCTAAAAGGTCAGCGTGACTGAGATTAGCGCGAATTAACTCGGCGCGAATCAACGTTGCAAACCTAAGATCGGCGCGACTGAGATCGGCGCGAATTAAATTTGCTACGTTGAGACTGGCGCCCTTTAGAATGGCGTCGCTGAGATTAGCACCACTCAATCTTGCTACATTCAGCTTGGCATAGCTTAAATTTGCTTCACTGAGATTTGCCCCACTGAGGTTTACCACACTTAAGTTAGCTTCGGTCAAATTCGCACCACTAAGTTTGATGCTACTCAGATTCGCTTCCGAAAGGTCAACACCACTAAAGTTTCTGACTCCGAAAGCGTATTTTTCCAGTAATTCCTCTACAGTCATGAATGTCACCCCTCGAATGCCAACGCTAATAGTTGGTATATGTAGAAATTATGTAAAAGCAATGTGAAAATCACAGATGAACATTGGTATTTTAGGATTGGGACTGATCGGTGGCTCTTTGGGTTGGGATTTGCGATCGCAAGGACATCATGTTTTAGGAGTCAGCCGTCGTGAATCGACTTGTTCTAGAGCGATCGCTCTCGGTAGCGTTTCCGAGGCTTCAGTTGACTTGAGCCTGCTGTCAAAAGCAGATGTGGTATTTATTTGCACACCTCTAGGGCTTATTGTTCCCAAATTTGAGGAATTAATTCCTTATTTGTCGCCTTCTACAATTGTTACTGATGTCGGTTCCGTGAAAGCACCGATAGTTAAAGCGCTTTCTCCACTTTGGGATAATTTTATCGGCGGTCATCCAATGGCAGGAAGCGCAGATAATGGGATAGAAGCGCGAGAAAGTAATTTATTTGTCAACAAGCCTTATGTGTTAACACCGATATCGACAACACCAACTTATGCCATTGAAGTTGTGGAGGAAATTGTGCGATCGCTCAATGCTAATATCTACCATTGTCAGCCAGAACAACATGACCGTGCCGTTAGTTGGATTTCTCATTTACCAGTAATGGTCAGTGGTTCCTTAATTGCTGCTTGTATGAGTGAAACTGACTCAGAGGTATTAGAATTAGCGAAAAAGTTTGCAAGTTCCGGCTTTAGAGATACAAGTCGCGTTGGTGGTGGAAATCCTGAATTAGGCTTGATGATGGCACGATATAATCGCCAAGCATTGCTCAATTCCCTGCAACAATATCGCCACAATCTTGACGATTTAATTAACTTAATTGAGGAAGAAGATTGGACGACGCTTGAAGAAAAGCTGAACTTAAATCACAAAGCGCGACCTGATTTTATTGAATAATCTACCGTAGTCTGCGCTTCAGCGCTGAGAGGATGTTTTAAAAGTTTTGGGCGAATATAATTCGCTACTACACAAACGAAGTCCGCCCGCGCGGACTAACCAAAAATCAGGATTTTAAACCCGCGTAGGCGGGTTTTGCTTGTATAGCCGCGACTTCTAGTCGCCAGGAATTTACTACAAAATATATAATTTAAATCATCGTAGTTTACTCATTGAGGTTATTTCAATGATTTCCCAAACAGAAAACCGCTTTTACACCCCAGAAGAATATCTGGAATTAGAACAAAAAGCTGAAGACAAAAGTGAATATATAGATGGAGAAATTAGACTCATGCCAGGAGGTACAACCAACCACAACAAGATTGCACTTAATTTTTGCAGAAAATTTCCTTTGACGCTGCAAGGTCAAGATTACGACATATATATGGTTGATGTAAAGCTATGGATACCGAATTATCGTATCTATACTTACCCGGATATTATGGTTATCAAAGGTGAACCTGTTTATGAGGGAACTGGGACAACAAAGATTACTAACCCATTGTTAATAGTTGAAGTTTTATCAAATTCAACTAAAAATTATGACAAAACAGACAAATTTAAATATTACCGTTCAATTCCTGACTTTCAGGAATATATTATGAT
>CASBQC010000404.1 GCA_949127805.1 Nostocales cyanobacterium PMM_0081 | reverse complement strand
GGGGACAAGGGGACAAGGGGACAAGGAGAATAATTTTTAACTCTTGACTCTTGACTTTTGACTATTAACTCTTGACTTTTGACTCTTGGCTAATATATGAAACGGTTTATTTTTATACCTATGTTGACATTAACGGGCTTGTTGAGTGGCTGTGGTGGCTATCCTCGCCTGTTAAGTTACCCTTTTGATCCGGGGGGTAGAAGTCTTAACAGTTCAGCTTCGGAATTAAATCCGCAAATTTCGGGTAGGTATATTGTTTTTACTAGCGATCGCCGGGGCAGCCAGGATGTGTATATGTTTGATATGGTGACTAGCAATTTAGTTGATTTGCCTGGTTTAAATTCTTTGGATGCGATCGCTTCTCATCCTAGTGCTGACAATAATGGTCGTTTTATTGTCTTTGCAGCTTCTCGTCAAGGGCGATCGGCTATATTTCTCTATGACCGGGAAACGCGTCAATCACGCAATTTGACTGCCGATCTTCAAGCGGAAGTCCGCAACCCCACAATTAGCGCGGATGCAAGTAGAATCTCCTTTGAGTCTAGTTTCAATGGACAGTGGGATATTTTTGTCTATGACCGTTCTGGACAACGTTTGAATATACCTTAAGAGGGGGAGAGGGGGGACTAGGGGGACAAGGAAGAATATTCTCCCTCCACTTCCCCACTTGCCGATCGTCCCTAGTGCTTAGTCTATAGCTGCTTGTTGAACAGCTTCGATAAGCGATCGCACTTGTTGAGTTCCTTCTGAAGACTCAAATGATAGTGGGAATTTACCTTTAGATATCATCCGCAAACCTAAGGGGGCAATATTCAGCAATCCTCTCAAGTCTTTAAAGTAATTACCAACTACGTGTAAGCCAAATTTACCTTCATTAATCCAGCCACCTTCTTTAACTAAGTCTATCAATACCTTGCGGTGGCGAATTGACCGGCTGTCGCTTGCTTGTTTGCGATCGAGAATTTCCTGTTTAATTTTAGTGATTTGTTCGAGTGGCTCTACATCCATCGGACAAACACTATTGCAATAAAAACAACGAGTGCAACCCCAGACACCTTTAGTATCTTCGTTGTAATTTTCTAATCGAGTTTCAGTGTCAGCGTCGCGGGAGTCTGCGACCATGCGGTAAGCTTTGGCAAGAGCATGGGGACCGACAAAATCTGAGTTGACTTCACGGGCATTGCATTCAGAGTAACAAGCTCCACACATAATACAATTGCCAGTTTGGTCGAGAAGCGATCGCTCTTGTGGTGTTTGCAAAAATTCTCTTTCTGGAACTTGTCGTCCTGCTGTGCTGACATAAGGAGCAACTGCCTCTAGGTTATCCCAAAAACTGCTCATATCCACAACTAAATCTTTAATCACCGGCATATTACCCAACGGAGCGATCGTCATTTCGGGAATAGAAGACGCGTTACTTGCCGGCGCTGGAATATTTTGTAATCTGGCAATTTCGCTTGTGAGATTTTCCTTACACGCTAAAGCCGAACGTCCATTGATTCGCATGGCGCAGCTACCACAAATAGTATTGCGACAATTTTTGCGATACGCTAAAGTCCCGTCTTGCTCCCATTTAATTTGATTGAGACAATCCAGGATTGTATTGCCCGGTTCTGCCTCTAAGCGGTAAATTTGTACCGCAGGGGATGAATTTTCTGTCTGTCGAATGACCTTAAAAATAACTTCCATTTTTACCAACCAAAGTCTTAAAATTATATCGCCTGACTAGTAAATCATGAGTACATGCATATTCCTTGCACTCATTGACCCATACTCATATAGCCCTTAATTCAAAGCCAGCTGTTAATTGACTGATGAGAAAAGAGCTACTGATCATAGTTCAAGGATAACCAGAAAAATCTTAGTTCTCTAAATGCCGAATCGGTTGGGCTCTCGCCTCAACCTCTATTCTCACTCGCACTCATTGGGATATAACTATATGTTAATGTCCACTAAAGACAATCCTTACATAGAAAAATCCATCTAAACATGGCTAAACGATATTTTTTTAGTTATATAGAATTGTTAAAGCTTGTAATAAACATCTCCATTTGAGGATATTTTTTTTGGACGGCTGCGGCGCATAATATTTTACCAGCGGTGAAGCCGAGTGCGAAATCAAGAAAATGCGCTTCGGTACGTCACTTGTCAAAACTCCCCCTGTAAATTAAATCAATTTTTCTAAAAACTGTGCGGTAATAACGAATGATTGGTAATCAAGCACCTTATACCGGAGTTTTGCGCTCTTGAAAATCTCCACTGCAACAGACTCAAAAACAAGAGCATTTTTACCCGACGGTAATAAAGCGCTCCTGAAAATCCTTACCGTTTTTTGCTGATCAAGGGGAGGAATTTAAATAAAAGTAACTTCGCAACTTTAATTCAAAAATAAACAACAATTTTGCTATTATTAGTCCATGCTAGTATTTAATAGAAAATTACGAGCCAACAAAACCAGTATAAATAGCCGTCCGATCTGCGGCTCTTATTATAGTTTTGTTTCTTTGTAATGTAGAGAGGTGAAATTTCTCGTCTCTACTGGCAGGATAAAAGGGTGTATGTCACAAGAACCGTATACAAATACTATGCTGTTCTAAGAAAGGCTCAGATGAGGAAGAGGAAAACTTTAGTACTCAAGAGCAACAAAGGCGCTTCGCCGAAACTGAAAACCTTGCATTTTCCATTGGTCTGCGACTTCTTTCTAGTAGTAGAACCGACACAAATTGTAAACGGGACTTAAGATTACACCCCTGTATTAGCGCCAAAAGAGAAAATTATTTCACTCTCTTGATGGCAAATGATGGTTAAAATTGCTGTAGACTGACCGAAACTAATGCTTATGGCAACGATAACCTCTAATCTATTGTGGGCGACCAGAATAGAAGGAATATAAAGAAATAACTCCCACTACTCAGATGCAAGCTGTTCGTTTGTTGATGGTGAAAACAAGAGTTGAGTGTGAATAACATCTACACTGCAAACTCTTTGCTTGAATATACACTACTTTTTCCCTCGGCTCTTATGGCTTTTATAAGCAGGAATTCACCTCTTATCCTAGGGTCTTGAGTAGGGTTGGGCAGGTGTCAAAAAGCCAAATACTGGCATGAGACAATATCGTTTATCAGTTTGGAGAGACAAAGGATAATTTGAGCGTAATGACTGAAACCGCAACCGCGCCATTAACTGGAAAAACACTGCTTTCTAAGGTAAAAGAACTTTCCACTTTACCACGACGAGAAAGAGCCAAGCAATGTGGCTATTACACAACTACTAAAGGTGGTCAGGTACGAGTAAACCTGACCGATTTCTACGATGCTTTGCTATCAGCTAGGGGAATTCCTCTCAGTCCAGAAGCACCAAAAGATGGACGTGGGCGTGAACCGACCTATCGTGTTAGCGTACATCAAAATGGTCAGATTGTGATTGGAGCCACCTACACCAAAGCAATGGGCTTAAAGTCAGGTGATGAGTTTGAAATTAAGCTGGGATATAAGCATATTCACTTGATTCAAGTTGGTGAAGGTGATAAAAAATTGACCGAGGCAGATGAAGACTTAGAATTAGACGAAGACGAAGACGAAGAAGAGGAAGACGAAGACGAGGAGTAAATTTTTCGATCTGGAGGCATGAGTTCAAGCTAAATGCTTGATAACTCATTCTCAGTGTAAGAAAAATTAACATCTTCTGTTTAACAACTGTGTAAAGTCAAAAAAATACGATTAGATATCTTGTAGAGATTGCCAATTTTGGTAGAAGCTTGATTAAAAAACAAGAAATCTATGTTTGCAAGAAGTGTGTCGTATTTGTTTTTGTCTGTTTCGATCGCATCGTTTGAGCCATCAATCAACACCTTGGTGTCATTTATCCAAAATACACCAGCGGTAGTGGTCGTGATGGCTTTTTTCATTGGCTGGATAGGATGCTGGTTACCAGTAGCAATAGTATCAGCGCTAGCACTGAATTTGCAACTGGGCAAACCTTTGCAGCCAGAACAAAAATTACCTTTATTAGTTTCCCTTTATTTATTAGCACCCCTGATTCTTTGGGGTATAAATTGGCTCACGAATACATCTTTTTCCAATTATGGCTTAAGAGTCAATATTTCCCTTCTCGGTTCTTTAGGACTGGGTTTTGTTTTGGGAGTCTTGAGTTTAGCTGTTGTATTTGGTGGGCAATTTTGGCTTTCGTGGTGCAGTTGGCAACAGAATGTAGAGACGCAAAATTTTGCGTCTTTACAATCTATCTTGCTACCTATCTTTTTGGTAGCTTTGTTTGTTGGTGGTATAGAAGAATTGGTTTTTCGGGGTTTTTTGTTCACTCAACTGACGCAGGATTATCCAGTTTGGGTAGCAGCAGTTATTTCTAGCTCGATTTTTGCTTTACTACATTTAGTTTGGGAACGACGGGAAACTATACCCCAATTACCCGGACTGTGGTTAATGGGAATGGTGCTGGTATTGGCACGGTTTAGCGATCGCAATAATTTAGGTTTAGCTTGGGGATTGCACGCAGGATGGGTATGGGCGATCGCTTGCATAGATACAGCAGAGTTAATTACTTACACTGGTAAAGTCCCTGAATGGTTGACTGGTAAAAATAAAAAACCCCTAGCTGGTGCTGCGGGAATTGTTTGTTTATTATTAACAGGATTAATTCTCTACTTTTTCTCTGCCTATATTTAATAAATTCGTAGTGAGCGGTTTACCGCTCATCCCCAATCGCAAAAGAGGCTATTTCCCCTTGTAGGTAAATAGAACTTACGCACTCCTTGACGAAAAAACGAACCGCAGAGGACGCAGAGTACACAGAGAAATAAGAGTTTGAGAGAGTTCTTGCGCTCATTCGTGTATCAATTAAGTTACCAATCCAGCGTCTAAAAAGTAATGAATGATAGCCAAATCAAAATTCTGTTTCTCACAGCCGATCCTAGTGACGAATCTCGGCTACGCTTAGGGCAAGAATTGCGCGATATTAAAGCAAGGCTGCGTGAATCAGGAAAGTTTCAACCCGAACAGCGTGAATCCGTTCGCATAGAGGATATTACAGACGCTATATTTGATGTTAAACCAGAGATTGTGCATTTTTCCGGACATGGTAAAAGTACTGGCGAATTGTGCTTTGAGAATGAAGTCGGCAAAGTTCAGGCTGTAAAGCCTGATGCTTTAGCAGCAATGTTTAAATTATTTGCACAAAGTATTAATTGTGTGGTAATGAATGCCTGCTATTCTAAGATTCAGGCTGAAGCGATCGCTCAACATATTCCGTTTGTGATTGGGATGAATGACGCGATTGGAGATAAAGCAGCGATCGCTTTTGCAGTTGGTTTTTATAAGGCATTAGCCGCAAATCGTTCAATTCAAGACGCTTATGAGTTTGGCTGCGTAGAGATTCAACTACAAGGTATTCCAGAACATCTTAAACCAGTTATTTATAAAAAAGATATTCCTATCCAATCGGTGACACCTAAGCACAAAACACCGACTAACTTAACTTCCGGACAGCGACAGAGAATTTTCCCAGAACTTGAGAGCCTTCAAGAACAGTACAATCTCTTCAGCGAGAAACTCAAGCGCCTAAGGATGGATTTGGCAATTCAAGCTGGAACTGCTGTACAGTTTCAGTTGGAAAAGGAGAAGGAACGAAGTGACATCTCCTACACCTCTCTTCGAGCAGGTGTAGGCTTCTCAGATATTCCGAAGAATATGGAGAACTTCCTTAGAGGTAGAATCAGTAACAGAGTTTGCTATTGCAATTCCACCTTT